>JBNLCS010000733.1:0-17104 GCA_050303935.1 Bacteroidales bacterium | reverse complement strand
TATCACCTGCCGACAGTAATATAGACCCCATTGAAGCAGCCAACCCCATGCAGATTGTAGATACAGGTGAAGAGATCAGGTTCATGGTATCAAGAATTGCAAATCCAGAAGTGACCATACCTCCTGGGCTATTGATGAAGAACTCTATTTTTTCACCAGGTTTTTCTGCTTCTAAAAATAATAATTTACTCACAATATCCTTGGCTGAGTCATCGTCAACTACGCCCCACAAAAATATTTTTCGTTGCTCAATAAATTTACGGTCAATTAACTTATTTACAGGTTGTGTTTTTTCATTGGTCTCAGCATCCTGGTTGAAATTATGTTCAATTTTCATTATAAATTACTTTAAGGGTTACTTTTCGGATTATCTTATAAATTCTTTATTTAAAAATCCATTTTTTAACACGATAAAAATATAAATTCAAATTCATAAAATTCAATTCCCATCAACTTTTTTCTTTATGTTTTTGATTACACAGATGACCTTCCTCATTGTTAGTAGTGATACTCATCACTTAATGTTGGTAAAGTATATTTTATTTAATAATTTAAATAGAACTAAAAACTAAAATTATGATTAAAAAAGGGATTATAATGTTTACATTGAGTATTTGTGCCACCTTAAATAACTATGCACAAAGTAATACTGAAGAGTTCAAGCCAACTATGAATATTAGTGGTTTCACAAATATTTGGGCCACGTATGCTTCATCCGATATGGATAATGAACAGTATGGACTTTCTGTAAGGTATTTCAGGATTAAAGCCAGCGGTAACTTATTAGAAAATGTTTCCTGGACCAACCAGTTTAGCTTTGATAAAGGAAACCCAACCTTATTGGATGTATATGTTACCTATAATCGAAGCAAATACATTAATGTTCGTTTTGGTCAATTTCCTGTTCCTGGTATTAAGTCAGGCGTTTTGTCTTGTAATTTGTGGTCAACTACTAAACAAATACTTAATGACAGATCAACTATTACCCAAAACTGGGGCAGTAATTCAGGATTATCCAGTTACAGAAGTTTAGGGGGAATGTTTTTCGGCTCAATTAAAGAATCTTTAATTAATTATTATATAATGCTTGCTACCTCAAAGGCAGGAACTTCTAATTATTTTAATGCCAGTGTGAAATCTCCCGGGATATCGCACGGAGAGAATGGTTTGGCTATATTTTCCCGTTTAGAAATAAAACCCATAAAAGAAATGGCTACGGGGATAAGTTTTCACACGGGTAATGGAAATACAGGTGATACCATAGATTTATCAAGAATGAGTTACAGTACCTATTTTATGATGAGAAAATCGGGCATTAGTACCATGATAGAATATATTGCCGGTAAAAATGAAACTAGTATAAATGATGCTGTTTCAAGTGAGTTCTCATATAATGGATTATACGTGGAGTTGGCCTATAAATTACAAAATAACATAGAACCCGTGGCCAGGTTTGATATATATTCACCTTTAGATGGCACTGCTGATAACAATGGTGTTGAAAAATACCAGAATATTACCTTGGGATGTAACTACTATCCTTCTCAAAATTTATCACTTATGTTTAATTATGTTATACGGGGTGAAGAAACTGCAACCGGATTTGAAGAAATAAGTAATAACCTTGCTTATTGTCAAGTACGCTATAAATTTAAACTGAAATAACCTAAGTAATTATTATCATGTTGCGATAGGAAGTGTAAAACTAAAAACACTTCCTTTTGCAATATTTTTTTCAACCCATAACTGGCCTTGATTCAATTCAATAAAACTTTTGCATATCTGTAATCCTATTCCGGCCCCTTTCTCACCATCAGTCCCTATATTTGAAACAATTTTGTCTTTGTTAAAAAGATCTTTCATTAAATCATCTGTAATACCTATTCCTTCATCTTTTATACTAACTTTCAGGTTATCTATATTTTTTTGAAATTCTATATTTACCTCACCTCCATTAAAAGAAAATTTTAAGGCATTTACCAATAAGTTTCTAATAACAAGTTCAATCATATTTTTATCTGCAAATACAAACAAAGATCCTTCATGGGTTATGTTAACTTTCAGATTTTTTTGTTCCGAAGCAGGTAAAACCAAAGATTTAATATCTCTTGTGATTCCAACAATGTCAAACTTAATAGGGTTACTGTTTAACTTTCCCAACTGTCCCTTCCCCCAATTCAATAAATTATCAAAGAGTATTTTGGTTTGAAAAGCCGAATCCTTTATTAAGAGCAATGCATCTTTGGTGTTCTCCAGATTTTTACAGATATCTGACTCCAGTAATTTGTCAAGTATGAGGTTTATGGTAGCCAACGGGATTCTCATATCGTGACCGAGAATAGAAAAAAGCATATTTTTGGTCTCGTTGGAAGCTCTGAGCTGAATAGCCTGTTCTTCAATCATTATTCGGGCTTTATATAAATCAATATGGTTTTTAACCCTTGCGAGAAGTTCTTTTTTATTGAAAGGTTTGGTAATATAATCCACAGCCCCCATTTCAAAACCTTTTACTATATCCTCAGGTGTTTCTTTTGCCGAAATAAATATTACCGGTATTTCTTTGTAGTCACGCAAAGACTTAATCTCTTTAATCACTTGATAACCATCCATATCAGGCATCATAATATCTAATAGGACAATACTTGGTTTATATTTTTGTAAGTGTTTTAGACCTGATTTACCGTTTTTTGCTATTATAATCTTATAATGATCCGTAACTAGTGTACTACCCAAAATTCTTAAATTATTAGGGTTATCATCTATAATTAAAACAATATCTTCTGTCATAATCGTTTGAAGAGTAAAGAAAGATGATAAAACTTAAGATATACTCATATGTTGATTAAGTTATTTTTTAACGCAAACATGATCAGACTAGCTTCATTTGTGGTATTTGTTTTATTATAAATGTCATTTAAAATTTTCTGCAGTTCGGCAACATCCTGATCAAAATGATGGGAGATTTCTGACAGGGTCTTTCCAGTACTAATTTCTTTTACAAGATCAAATTCTGTGCTGTTAAGATTTTCAGCCTTTTCAGGGAGATAAAGTACATTATCTTTTCCTGAAAAGACCGATTTAAGTAAAATTTGTGAGAAATAGTTTTCTCCTTTGTATATTTTCTTAATGGCCTCAATTAATTCCCCTGCTGTAGATTCTTTATTTACAAAACCTAATACTCCAGCATGCACCATTTTATAAAAGTACTTTTCATCTGAAAACATGGAAAGAGCTAGTATTTTCAATTCAGCTTTGATCTTAAGTGCTTCAATGGTGGTTTTTTCACCATCCATCTCAGGCATAGCTATATCCATTAATATTACATCAACTTTCACATTATTGATATCATTCAGAAAAAGTTTGCCATTTTCATATTCTGCAGTAATATGAATATCTTCAATATCTTTTAAAATAAATTTTATTCCACGCCTGAATATTTTGGCATCCTCAATTAATACAACATTGATCATCTTAACTTTAAAAGTTTATTTAAAATTTTTCAAAATCATCGTCTGTTACACTTATCTTTTTTGAAACCTCCATACCCTTCTTATGGTCTTTACTTTGTTCAGTTATTTCTTTCTTATCAGCTCTTTTTCCAACTGTTTCTTTTTTTACTAATTTTTCCGCATCCTGTTCCTCTGTATCATCATCCAGATCTACTTTAAAAAAGGCAATTAGCTCTTTCAAAGCAATCGATTTTTCCAGTAATTCTTCAGAACTGGCAGCCATCTCTTCCGAAGAAGTTGAATTCTGTTGTGTAATAGTAGTCAATTGTTGAATAGCCGTATTAATATGATCTGCACCTGTATCCATTTCTATACTTGCCGCACTTATTTCCTGAACCAATTTGGCAGTGTTGTCAATTTCTGTGGCTACTTCTTCTAACAGTTTACCTGCTTTTTCGGCATCTGTAACACTATTAATCGAAAGTTCATTAATTTCGCTGGCTGCGTTCTGGCTTCTTTCGGCAAGCTTTCTCACTTCAGCGGCAACAACAGCAAATCCTTTTCCATGTTCACCAGCCCGCGCAGCTTCAATGGCTGCATTGATGGCAAGTAAATCTGTTTTTTCAGCAATTTCTCCAATAATAGATATTTTATTTGTGATGGTTTTCATGGCATCCAGGGTCACCTTCACTGCCTTGTAACCATTTTGCGCATTTTGTGAAACCTGAACTGCTTTACGTTCTGTTTCCTGAGCATTTTCACTATTTTGGTTAATGTTGGCAGCCATTTGTTCCATTGACGATGATATCTCTTCGGTGGTTGACGCTTGTTCATTAGCCCCTTGGGAAACCTGCATTGATGCTGAACTTAATTGCTGCCCCTGTATGCTTACATCGGTAGAATTCATTTTTATACTTTCTACCATATGAGTTAGTTTATTTACCATCTCCTGCATACTTTCAATAACAAGCCCTACTTCATCTTTTTTACCTATAAATTTTTGAGGTACCTTTTGGGTTAAATCACCGCCTGTTATCTTTTTAATATAGGATACAAGAAATGAAAGGGGATGGTTAATACTTTTTGACAGCAAGTATACACTAGCAAACATGAACAACAAAATAAATACTGAAAGTATTATAGAGTTTTTTCTGATTTTCTTTACATGAACAACGGAATCATTATAAGATTTATCAGCTTCTGCAAGGGTAAGTTCCGTAAAAACATCCATTTTGTTTCTCATTTCATCAAAATGTTCAATATAGTTTCCGTAGTATATCTCGGAAATAGCCCTAAACTCCCTTTTCTCAAGTAAATCATATGTACTATTTAATAATGAGTCCAGCATATGGTAATTCTGATAAAACGCATCAATAGTTTCCTTGTATTCTATTTTGTCATCCACATATGTTAGGTTCCTAAATTTTTCAAACCTCTCTAAAACCTGTAAATGATTCTCTTTAATATTGTTTATTTCCTCTTTAAATTTTTCAGTATTATTATAAATAGATGGAGATAAGGCATGGCTTATGGCAATACTGGATTGATAGGCATCCCTGTCAGCTTCAATTAGATAATCAATGCTGAGTAAATGAACATTATATATGCTATCAATTTCATCTTTTATTGCCATCATTTTAAAAATGGTAAACGCATATCCACCTGTAACTAAAATGACTATTACAATAAAAACCAAGCTGATTTTAGCTCTTATTTTTAAATTACCAAGTTTATTCATTTGCTTCTAATTTTAAATTTAATTAATATTTGAATCTTCCTGTAAGCTGTTTACCATTTCAAGTTCGTGTTTTTCAAATACCCTGTCAATATTTAAAATGGTAACTATTTCGTTTTCTCTTTTAAACATACCTACTAAAAATTCGGTATTAAAATGACTACCCATCTCTGGCACTTGTTTCACTTCTGATGATTCTATGGTAATTACATCAACTACTCCATCGGCAATGGCCCCTGTAAGTACTTTGGTATCGCCAAATTGTATTTCCAGAACTATTATTACATACTTTGAATCATCCACAATTTTAAACCTGAATTTTTTTCGCAGGTCAATAATGGTTAATATTTCCCCTCTGAAATTTAATACCCCACTTATATAATCAGGTGCGTTGGGAACAATAGTTATTTCTTGTTTTTCAAGCACTTCAAGTACTTTCTTTACACTAACTGCAAATACATTTTTGTTTAGTTTGAATGACAGAAATGCGCACTTTTGATCACAATCTAAAATTTTTGTCATATTTCAATTTATTATTTTGATTTAAACGGCATTTGCCAGGTTTTTTGATTGCATAAACTCTTTTATGTGAAACAGGTCAATCATAAAAGCCAGTTTGCCATCACCCAGTAAGCTTACACCGGTAAAATACTCTTGATCCTTTAATACCTTACCCAAAGGTTTCACAACAGCCTGATGCTCTCCAATTATTGAGTCGGCAGCAATGGCAAATTTGAAGTTATTTTTATTTACGACTACCAACTTTGATTTAACAGGCGTATCTCCCTTAATATGAAAAACTTGTCTTAAACTGGTAAAGGGAATAACTTCGTCTTGGTAAATAATTCTTTTGTTCAATTCTTTGTTAAGCTTTTCATATTCTTCTTCGATACATAATTCAATATTAGATCTGGGAATTAAATAAAGAGAATCACTTGATTTAATTAGTAAAGCATCAATTATTGAAACAGTTTGCTGTAATTTAATGGTGAAAGTTGTTCCCAGATCAATCTCCGAATCAACTTCTATCTCACCATGCAGTTCTGAAATTTTATTTTTGACAACGTCCAGTCCTACTCCCCGGCCACTAATACCAGTTACTTTTTTGGTAGTTGAGAAGCCGGGAGCAAAAAGCAAGTTGTACACTTCTTTTTTTGAAATTTCTACCCCCTTTTCTAATAAACCTTTAGTAATAGCTGTTTTCTTTACTTGTTCATGGTTAATTCCTGCACCATCATCCTGAATAGTCAGGTATACATAAGTCCCTGAATAAAAAGCAGCTAGTTTTATGGTCCCTTGCACCGGTTTGTTTTTCTTGTTCCGAACATCAGGAGATTCTATTCCGTGATCAATTGCATTTCTAAATATATGCACCATTGGTTCAGAAAGGTTATCAATAATATTTTTATCCATTTCTGTTTCTTCTCCTTCAATAATAAATTGAACATCTTTTCCCATCTTTTTGGATAGGTCCCTTATCAATCTTTTAAATCTTAATAAAAGTTCTTTAATGCTTACAAGGCGAATGCTCAGTGCATTTTCACGAAATTGACCTGACAACCTATCGAATTTTTCAGCAATGCCCCGAACCATCTCCATATCTTCATTTTTGGCAGCCATATTGAGCATGGCATTTGACGTTACCAATTCACTTACAAGGTTCATTAATCTGTCAAGTTTTTCAGAATTTACTGAAACCCGTTTAATATCATTTGTATTATTATTATAATAGACTGAGCTATTTTGTACTTTTGTTTCATCTTCAACAATTTCATCAATAACTTCCTCGCTATTCATATTTTTGATAATCTCTGTAATCTTTCCTGAAGTACCAGCTTCATTTGTTTTTTCGTTTTCCAATAGTTGTGTTATCTCCTTGCTTTCAAAAAAATTGAACGAACCCATTTCTAAAATCTTACAATCATCAATTACGAATAAAAAAACATCTTCAATATCCCGAATATTGCAGAATGAAGCCAAGTAGATCCCCCATGATAACTTTTTTGTTTTTTCATTTTCTTTTGAAAGAGGATAACTATGATGAACAATTCTGTAATTACCCAGTTCTGCTAAATCTTTGAAAATTCCTAAAAGGTTAATTCCTCTAAAAAGTATTTTTTCATTGGGCTCAAATGCAATATAATATGTTTTAATACTTGATGTATCTTCTGATTTTTCCTGATCCTGTTTTTTTTCTTTTATAGTAGATTCCTTGGTTGTCTCATTCTCGATCTGAATAATTTCTGAAATCAGGTCGTCTAATCTGATATCTATGTTTTTATTATCTGGATCTTCAAGAATTTCTTTTATAAAATCGGTGATCTTAAGTGTCAGACTAATTATATTCTCACTGATATTTAATTTAGATTCCCTGGCCAGGTCATATATATTTTCCATGTGATGAGTTACCTTGCCAATGTTTTCGAACCCAAACATTGCACTTGTCCCCTTTAGCGTATGCATTACCCTAAATACTTCATTAATAAGGGAAATATCTGTTTTGTTCTTTTCAAGGTCCAACAGGACATTCTCAAGATTGGCCAGCAAATCCTTGGCTTCGTTTATGTAAGTGCTAACAAAATTATCCATAACTTATCGTAATAATCTTTCTATAATGTTTTTAAAATCAGTAGCACTATAAGGCTTGTTTAAAATTGCAGTAACACCAGCTTCCAACGCTTCACTTTTTTTTTCTTTTTTTATTTCCGTTGTTAGTAATAGTATTGGCAGTTTGTAATAAGTGTTGCTGTTTCTAACATATCTCGTGAGTTCAACTCCATTTGAAACCGGCATGTTTAGATCGGTAATGAGTAAATGTATAGTACGGCCATCGAAAAACTTTTTGGCATCTTCGCCATTTTCAGCGTCAAGGATTGAATACCCCATTCTGCTGAGGCTAGAACCAATTACCTTTCTTGTGCTTACGAAATCATCTACTACTAAAACAGTTTTTGTCATTATTTTTTATTATTAAGTTACATTCAATTATTTTCTAAATCAAGATGATATTCGTCATCTGCATAAATAGATTTATTGATCCTGGATTTGAAAATAGGTAAGAGCGGTGTTTTGAAATATCCTTACCCTTTCCTTTTATTTATGATTTATGAGAGATTCTTTTGATGAATAAAATGCAATAAGGTTCCTTACTTTCTGTTTTTAAACAAGGCCCCAATACCTCTATTACCAGAACTTGAAAAAAGAACAATCCCAGGCAGGCGTTGACTTGAATTGATAAGGTATTTAAAGTTCTCGTGCGAATCATACGCCGGGGTATACCCGTTTTCTTTTTGTAAAAGAATATTTTCCATGTTTTGTTCAACTGTTACATTGGCTTCATTTGGTCCCAGGTTTAAAAAATGTCGTTTAAATGAAGAATAATCATGAAAAGGGAATATTTTAACTTCATTAATTTCATAATTTCTTAAATCAAGATAAATTTTTAAAGTATCAAATACATGTAATACTGAATCAGTTAAAACAAGAGGATTGGAAATATAGCTCAGATGCGAAATAATTAATGTGTCACATTTGTTTGTTGTAACCTTAAAAAATCCGTTATTATCTGTTGTTGTAATTACCCTGTTATTGATCCATATGTGGGCCTGGGGTATTGGTTCAAATGTAGAAATGTTTACTACATGACCCCAAATGGTGTCATTGGCTTTACAACTTTTTTCATAAATAGAAACGGCTAAAAATAGGACGATAACATTTAGGTAAAAAGATTTTTTCAATGTGCAATGTTTTAATTGAGACGAGCATTGATCAGGATAAGTTACCCGAGAAATGTTATTATACGTTAAAATTTCAGTGATTAAGAATTAAACTTAAGGGTACCTCTCAAAACCTGTTTAGTCAAGAAAGTGAGCGAGAGAAACAAAAACAAGACGGAAGGTGAAATATTCCATAAGCGCAGCCGTAGCTGCGTTGAGGAAAGATTTCACCTGACAACGAAGGATTTGTTTTTCGCAGCCACTTGGAATAGAAAGAGGTTTTTAGAGGTGCTCTTAAAACCCTATTCCAATTTTAAGGGCCGGAAATGCTTCCTTAAAAGTATTGGTGATGTAAAGTTGGGGGGATACGCTTATTCCAAACATGCCATACCGGCCAATTTCCCAATTTACACCAAACATAAAAGTATTGCCCGTAAAATAACTTCCTTTTTGACCTAGCATAAACCCGGCATCAATGCCTATCCAATTGTTTTTTGTTATGTTGTTGCTCAAATTACGACGATATCCCAGGGATAAAAGGGTGTTTATATTGCTTTTATAATTCCCTTCTGCATCTTTTTCTGTGAAATAATACAGATTTGTTTTAATGTTATAGTCATTTTTTAACATCCCTTTTTTATTGAAAATAAACCCTACCTTAAAACCAAAATCCGGAACTATTTTGTCTCTAATCAGGTTTGCTCCTGTTGAAAATGAAAGTTCCAGCATATCATAATCTTTAGCAAAATATGAATCTGTTTGTACAAAGTTATTATTATTTTCTTCAAACTTGTAATGATAAGTCCTGCTGTGACGGTTATATCCTTCTATTATTTCTTTTTCATTGCAAATATTCTTCAATTTGGTATCAATGTCAATTTCATTTATTGCAATCAAATCATTTAAATGATAAAATGACACAATAAAATTTAGGTCGTTACTATTATACCTTAGTTGGTTTTTGGGGGGATGAATTAATGCCTTATCGCTTTCTTTAATGATAAAAACGTCTGATTTATTAACAATCTCTTGTGATGATATATGTTTTTCTCCATTTTTTAGATTATAATTTATGAGATAGGGTTGTTCATATTCTTCAATATATTTTGTGATTAATTTAATGTCTGTAACCAACGAATCAAACCGGTTGTTCAATTCTTTAATTTTTTTTATTTCTGTTATATCATTCAAGGGAAAGGTTATTTGCACACTGTTCATAATTGTAATTACTATGGTATCTGATTTATACTGATTGTTATTATCTGCATACAATTTTGCAGAAGCTACCAAGCATACGAATACTATAATTTTTTTCATTTTTCTTTATTTTAATGTGATTTTATATAATAAAAAAAAGCTGGCTAGTTAAATATTGTTTTTACTTTGATTCCTTTTGTTGATGTCATCGTGTTTTTCCTTTCATAGTTCCGTCCTAACGTAACTTTGAAATTTCTTTCCGGAAGCTCATTTATCTTTTCACCAGAACGTTCCGGGAAATAAACCATATTCGAATTATCATAAGAAACCGTGTTCTTGTCCTGAGTTGCATGGTTTTCCAATATGTTCTGATCAAGCTTCCGTTGTTGTGTTAACTTTATATAATTTGGAGAATATATTTTAATCGTATCAATTTTTTCAATGTATTTAACCACCTCTTTTTCAATAGGTATGTACTTAATTTCTGTTCTAATCTTTGTTTGAAAGGTTTTTGAAATGGTGGTTAATTGTTCAATTTGTTTATTTTTTTTAGTTATCAAACTAAGATTATAACTTTCATTTCTTTTTAGCGCTGAAACTTGTTTCTGCAAGTCTCTGATAACACTATTCTTATGGTATATTTTAAGGATAGAAATACTACTTAAAATCAACAAAGTAACTGCTGCAGCGATGAGTGGTACAACAAACATTTTAGATTTGTTTCTTACCATTTTGTTTACTGCTTTCCATGTATCAGTTTTATTAAAACCAGCTATTTCAGTAGTTTCAATATTTTTAATTTTCTCTCTTATATTTCTGTCAAATAATTCGTTGTTCATAGCTTTCATTTTTTGATAATAGGGAAATGAGCATTTTCCGGGCTTTGTGTAATTGTGATTTTGATGTGTTTTCAGAAATACCGAGTTTTTCAGCTATTTCTTTATGGTTTAATTCATCGATCGCATAAAGATTAAAAACGGTTCGATACCCTTCCGGTAGAGCTTTAATACAATTATATATTTCGTGGTTATCTAATCCACCTAAATCAGCTTCATAAATTTCGTCTTCAATTACGGTTTCTTCCAGCCAGAATATTTTTTTCTTTTTTGAAAGAAACCGTAACGATTCATTTATCATTATCTTCTTTATCCATCCTTCAAAACTACCTTCTTTAATTTTCCTGTATTTTCTGATATATTTAAACACCCTGGCAAAAGCAGTGATCATAACATCTTCTGCATCTCTTTCGTTGGATGTATATCGCAAACACGTAAAGTACATTTTATCAGCATATTTATTAAATACCCATTGTTGTGCCAGTTGGTTATGTTTGCAACAGGCTTCTATAATATGGTTTTCTTCCAAGTTTGTTTTTCTTTTTATGAAGAACCCCAATTTATGAAAACAGGTTGCCCCGGCCCATAAATTAATGGTTAAAAAAACTTAAATAGTATCAGCAAGAAAAGGGTTTTCTTGCAATCACTAAATAGCAGAAGATGAGAAATCGGGAAATAACCCAATCCTGCCACCTCCTTGTTTATATTAATTTTAAAAAACGTATACCATTTATGGTGTATTCTTTATATTTGCCGTTATTATAAAAAAGCCACATTGTGTTACGAAAAAGAATTATTGAAGCAATTGAATCATTTAAGTCTAAAAAAGTTTTAATTATAGGTGATGTAATGGTTGATACGTACATGTGGGGAGAAGTAAACCGTATTTCACCTGAAGCCCCTGTTCCTGTAGTATCATGTAACAAGGAAGAAAACCGTCTGGGAGGGGCCGCGAATGTTGCGCTTAACATAAAAACCCTTGAATGTGAACCAATTTTATGTGCTGTTGTTGGTAACGATCTGAATGGAGAGATGTTTTCATTATTATTAAAAGAACATGGTATTAGTGATGAATATATAATAAAAGATAACTCCCGCCCAACCACTAATAAAACTAGAATTATAGGACATACCCAGCATTTAATAAGGGTAGACCAGGAAAGCACTGATTTAATTGATGAAAACCAGGAGAAAAAACTTTTAAAAAAAATTCTACCATTGGTAGAAAGCAAGAAAGTTGATGTAATAATTTTTCAGGATTATGACAAAGGGGTTTTAACCCGAAGCCTTATCCGAAAAGTTATCCAAAAAGCAAACGAGTATGATGTTTCAACACTTGTTGACCCCAAAAAAAGAAATTTTTTACATTATGAAGGGGCAACTTTATTTAAACCGAACTTTAAAGAGTTTACAGAGGGCTTGAATGTTTCGATTAAAAAAGACGATTTCGAAGAGATTTTCAAAACCAGCAAGAAATTTCTTGCCAATATGGACAATCAATATTTATTCCTTACCTTATCTGAGTTAGGCGTATTTATAACCGATGGAAAAACGTATGCTAATATTCCGGCTCAAAAACGTGAAATCGCAGATGTTTCTGGTGCCGGCGATACTGTGATAAGTACCATTGCCGCTTGTATGGCAGTGGAATTGCCCATAGATATCATGGCTTCATTAGCAAACCTGGCAGGTGGTCTGGTATGCGAAAAGGTGGGTGTGGTACCAATTTATAACAAAGATTTAATTCAAAACCTGAAATAAGAAATTTTAGTTTGATTTCAATTTATAAATACGAATAGTCCCTTTCTCAAGGATTAGCTTATCAAGATAAACATGAAGATTATTTTTAGATATTACCTGTTCAGAGTCAGTATATAGATATTCTGCACCTTCTTTAATCATGCCAGCAAGGGCTTGAGATGAAAGCTTATCATCTTGGAACCCCCATCCCTTTTTGTCAATGTAATAGAACATAATGAAATGAGAGTTGTCATTTCCAGCAACTACCAACGCATCTTTCGGAACACGTTGACGTATTTCTTTTTTATAAATTAATAAATCTTTATTAAAACCCGGAGAGTTCAGGTTCCATCTGTTTTTCATTCGCAGATAACACGTAAAGGGAAGTGTTAACAGCAAAATTAGTGTTATAATTTTTACATATTTTTTTTTTGATTGATATAAATAAAATGCACCATAGCCAACCAATAAAAATATTAATGGGAGAAACGGAAACAGATAATAATCATGCACCTTGGCAATAGCGTTAAGCTCAAATATAAAATATATCAACACGGCTATACATAAACTTATACTGTAAAAGAACCTTTCTTTCTTATACGATTTATGTTTTATAATAAAATAAAAACCAGCCAAAAACATGGGTAAAGAACCATAGTTTAACAATAACTCAGGCAGTGTAGAGATTAAATTATGCTGAAGATAATCTAATAAAATTGAAAATGACTGTTTATTATTTAACATTCCTTTCACCACCGGGTTTCCATCCCATTGAGGTATTGCAGCAACATACCAGGCTATTGGCAGCAATCCCCAACTTAATACACTAAAAGCCTGTATGGTTAAATTTCTTTTAAACCCTTTATGGGTAAATTGTCTGACAAAATATACGAACGGAATTGTAAAGAATACTATAAAAGGTAATTTACAAAGCGTACTTAAACTAAGACATAATCCGCATAGTACAAGATGCTTTATGTTTTTGGTATTATACCATTTAAAAAACAGGTAAAATCCCCAAATTGATAAACACAAAGCTAAATTATCAGGAAGTGGGTTTATGGTATAATAATAAAAAGCCGGAGAGAAATTAAATGCCCATGCTCCCATTATGGCCAATATTTCTTTATTAAAAAGGATT
Source organism: Bacteroidales bacterium (assembly GCA_050303935.1). GTDB lineage: Bacteria > Bacteroidota > Bacteroidia > Bacteroidales > JBNLCS01 > JBNLCS01. The sequence continues at coordinate 3,290 of JBNLCS010000733.1, read as the reverse complement.
ATTAAAAGCTTATAAATTCCGATAACCGATATCAAACCTGTTAAGAACATAAAAGCTCGTGTAATAATTAAATTATTACCAAATATTTTATACAAAACAGCTGCTGTCCATTGCATCAAAGGAAACTCCATCCTGAAGATGCCATTTCCACTTCCCCTGTCATTGCGTCGGGGATTGAAAATATTCATATCTTCTTCATAGAAATTTATAATAGTAGATTGTGTTTGGGTTTGCCTCCAGGCATGGATGCTAATAAAATCTTTGGAAAAATGTTTGTAATGCATTATAAAACTTATAATGCTTAAAAGAAGAAAGAATAAAACTCGTTTTTTTACAGTCATAAAAATAGAATAGGCCTAGCTACCAGGCTGTTTAATTTATTCAGGTTTCCCATTTTTAGCAATAAACGCTTTTGCTTTGTCTTCCAGTCCATATACTGCATAAAAATTCATAATCTGATTAAACACTTTTTCTTGTTTCTCAGCAAGTAAATAGGCGTATTCAAATGCCCTGTCAGCATCTTCAGATGAGTGTGTAAATTGGACATAAAACCGTCCAATGTTCAGATACCTGGTATATGTTCCAGGAAACATGTAACGATCAGCATTTACATATTTTTCTGCTTCTGAAAAATTTTCTTTTTTCATGTAATGATCAATGGTCACTCCAAATGAGGTACTCATATCTAGTTGAAGGAGTTGATTGGACAGTTCCACACCAAGATCATTTATTGCATTGCTCAATTCTTTTGGTGAATAAATAAATCTAATGCTCATTGTATTAAACGGGGGTTGACTAAGCAGGCTGGAAACCAATTTATTCGCATACAATCTATACATGGGCAGACTGTAAACAGACATATAAACAAGGCTGTCTTTATTAAAAAACTGTTTGATTGAGTCCTTTTCGTTCTCGGAAAAATTTAATTTTTCTGCAACTTTGTTTGAAAATATTTCAGCAATTGCTTTATGACCGAATTGGTTAAAATGAACATGATCAATAAATATGTCATTGCTTAAAATAGAATCAGAATATAATTTTGTGAGTTCTGTTTCCATTTCAAAAAAATACACATTATCAAGATTGTTTTCTTCATTCATTATCCTCAATTGGTTAATAAGTTCTGAACGTGGCCTGAATGGAATTATGTCATAATTTTTTGCTTTTCTGAACAATGAAAGATCAATACTATCTGTTTTAGCCCTCTTTAATTTTGCATCAAGGAAGGTAACGTATGCATTTTTTTCTACGTTGTATTTGTTTTTCAATGCTTTTAACGCATTTTCGGCTGTGCTTATGTTCCCAATCTCAATTTCTGAATTTATTTTTTTAACATATTGTTCCACTTCCTCATTATCTTCAGAGCCAAATGGAGGCATATCTATTAAATTTGAAACGGGGGAAGCCACTATAACCGGTATATTTTTTTGTGCATACAATTGTAGGATAGCTTTTATGTTCTTTGTATAATTTTGAGCAACTTGTTTATCCGTTTCTTCATTTTTTGGTAGGGTGGTATTTCTAAAACGTTCTTTCATCAAATTGATTTTCTGCTTTGAATCTTTTTCTTTACCACCAAAAACCGATACAAAATCATTTACCAACTGAAATAACTTTAATTCATATAACTGCATATACATGTTCCTGGTGAAATGGCTTCCACCCGTTGTATGACTGAAGGCCCCGTAATATTCGTTATTACCGGCATAAACTATAAGAAAATCAGGGTCATATTCCGTTAATTTTTTAGAAATATCACGAACCGAGTATGAACTTATAGCACTAACACCAAAATTCAGCACTTCAACATTGTTATATTTTCCGGTTTTTAACAAGGCATTCTCTATCATTTTGCTAAACGACATGTTCGAATTATAAGGAAACCCTTGTGCAGCTGAACCACCTACTACGAACCCACGTAATGTGCCTTCTTGCCTTTGAACAGGCATCATGTTCCGGATAAGGTCTGTTATATGATTAGTTTTTAACTGATTGTCTTTATCCTGGTATTTGTTATATGCTTCCAGGTTTTCAAGATAAAACTGCTTTACATATTTTGGTCTGAAAAATAATTTGGTTTTGTTTCCATATCCCAATAGTCGAAGCGATACTTCCAGAATAATGAGTATCAGGATTGGGAAAACAATCAATGCAACACTGAATTGCGCTTTTCTTTTTCTGGTAATTGGCTTGCTCATAGTATAGTTAGTTATTTAGTCCAGGTCAAACTTTCGTATTTTTTCAAACTGGATTTTATCAGTGCTTTGTTCTTCTTTCAAAAACAGGTAATTTCCTATTACTAAAACATCCATCTCCGTTGTCATAAAACACTTGAATGCGTCTCCCGGTGTACAAACAATAGGTTCACCACGCACATTGAAACTGGTATTTATAATGATACCGTAGCCGGTTTGTTTTTTAAATTCATTTATTAGCTCCCAATATCTTGGATTTGTATTTTTATTAACACTTTGTATTCTCGCAGAAAAATCAATGTGGGTAATTGCAGGTAACAACGAACGTTCAATGTACAACCTTTCATACAAAGGTTTTTTGTAGTAGTCATCCGGTAAAGAATTTCTGATCTCATCATTCACAGGAACAACAAAAAGCATGTATGGCGATGGAACATTGATTTTAAAATATTTAGCTATATCTTCTTCTAATACAGAAGGGGCAAATGGCCTGAAACCTTCCCTGTATTTTATCTTAAGGTTCATTCTTTTTTGCATATCAGGGTCCCTGGCATCGCCCAGAATACTTCGGTTACCTAAAGCACGGGGGCCATATTCCATTCTGCCCTGAAACCAACCCACTACTTTTTTATTGGCAATATAAGTAGCTGTTTCCTTGGCCAATTCATTAAAGTTCTCATAAAAATGTGCGTTGGCACTATATTTTTTAATAACCTTAACAGTTTCTTTATCAGAATAAGATGGTCCCAGACAAGAGCCTTGCATACTATCCGGTAGATCGATGTTGTCCCGACTGTTTTCATCCCAAATGTACCATGCTGCAAGAGCAGCTCCAACTGCTCCACCTGCATCGCCTGCTGCTGGTTGTACCCAGATATTGTCAAATATTTTTTTATCAAGCAACTTTCCGTTGGCCACACTATTCAACGCTACCCCGCCTGCCATCACCAGGTTTTTACTTTGTGTAACCTTCCTGGTTGTTTCAGCTAGTTTAAGAATAACATCTTCGGTAATTTGCTGAACTGCCAATGCCATATCCATATATTCTTGTGTAAGCTCAGATTCTCCCTTGCGTGGTGAAAGGCCAAATAAGTT
>JBNLCS010000732.1:0-2477 GCA_050303935.1 Bacteroidales bacterium | reverse complement strand
ATAATTTTTAATTGAATTTAAACTAATTCGTGAGAATAAACAAAAATATCGATACGTAACAAGCATAAATAAACACATTGTAAAATGCTAATGTGTTCAGAAATATTTTTACAATAAATGTCTATTCTAAACGATGTGCCCCATCTCCAATTTCAGCCACATAAAATTCTGGTTTCAAGCCAGTACGTTTTTCGTAATTTACCCCAACCTGTTCAATAAATTTGTCTACAGATTCATCTTTCACTAAGGATACGGTACAGCCGCCGAATCCACCACCAGTCATTCTTGATCCTATAACACCATCAATTTTTCTGGCTTCTTCTACCATAGTATCAAGTTGTTCCCCTGTAACTTCATAATCATCACGAAGAGAGTCATGTGAACCGTTCATTAGTTTGCCAAAAACATCCAGATTTCCGGCTTTTAATTCTTCCACAGCCTTTTCAGTACGGGCTATTTCACTTATTACATGACGAGCCCTGTCCCTAACAGTTTCATTTTTAATATTATCTTCTATTTTTTCAAATTCATCCAATGATATTTCTGCCAAGGTATCAATTGCTTTATACGGTTTTATTGATTCCACTGCTTTTTGGCATTCAGCTACCCTTTCGTTATACTTACCTGAATCAAGCTTATGTGGGCTATTGGTATTACTAATAACTATTTTTACCCCATTCAATTTTACGGGTACTAATTCATAATCCAATGTATCGCAGTTTAAAAAGATTGCATGGTCTTTCTTACCCATTCCACTTGCAAATTGATCCATAATTCCACAATTTACACCAGCAAATTCATGCTCAGCTTTCTGCCCCATCTTAACAAGTTCAACTTTATCAATCCCAAAATTATACACATCATTAATTGCAGTTGCCGTAACTACTTCTAAGGCCGCTGATGACGACAAACCTGCTCCATTTGGCACATTTCCGTAAAAAAGCATATCGCAACCCGAATCAAGATTTAAACCTTTTTTCAAAAACTGAGCAATTACCCCAATCGGATAATTAACCCATTCCTTCGCTATTGGTTTATTAAGGTCTGGTAGTTTTACTTCCGTTTTAAAATCCATATTTAACGAAGTGAATTTCACACTGTCCCTGTCTGTTTTCCTGATTACACAATAAGTACCAAAGGACAAGGCACACGGGAACACAAAACCACCATTATAATCCGTATGCTCTCCAATCAGGTTTACCCTTCCAGGTGAAAAGAATACAGCTACCGGGTTTTGATTTTCTCCATATTCCTTAATAAATTCGTTTTTTAAATCTTCGGGATTCATTTTCATTTGGTTTATATTTTATTTAGTGCCAACAAAAATATTTAAAAAAACGAAGTATGAAAACAGATATTGAATATTGCATAACATAAATATGGTATGTCATACATATTCAATTATTTACATCGAGACTGTATTCTATCTGAAATATTTATTAATAACGGCAATAATACTGGTTATTTCAATCGGTTTTGAAAGATAATCGTCACATCCGGCATTAAGCATTTTCTCCCTATCTCCGGTCAAAGCGTAAGCAGTTTGGGCAATTACCGGGATGTGGGGTTTTATTTTTTTCATTTCTTTAACCACTTCATAGCCATCAAGATTTGGTATTTTCATGTCCAACAACACAAGGTCAACATCTTGTTCTCTAAAAATATCAAGGCTTTCATATCCTTCTTTAGCCCATGACAATTTCACCTTTGTATCACCCAGAAATTCTTCAATCAGAAAATAATTATTGTCTTCATCTTCTGTAACCAATATATGTTTATCGCTCCAATCTATTTCCTGAGGAATTTCTATTTCATTAATTTCTTCTTTTGCAATATCTGTGTTTCCATTAACAAATGGAAGCAAGAAACTAAATTCAGATCCTATTCCGGGCTTAGATTCAACCCAAATTTTTCCTCCCATCATTTCAACAAGGTTTTTACATATTGTTAGACCTAACCCTGTTCCACTAAACTCTCTGGCTGGTGAATCGTCTAACTGTAAAAAACGATCAAAAATAAGATGTTGTTTTTCATAAGGTATTCCCATTCCGGTATCTTTAACTGATACCAGTATATTATTCCCTTTCCTTGTATAGCCAAAATCAACTTCACCACTAGAAGTAAACTTTATTGCATTTTCAACAAGATTAAATAATACCTGCCTTAACCTTAACGTATCGGTTTTAATTTTAATACTTTCGTTTTCAGGTATTGATAAAAGCAATTTAACATTATTTTTCTCTTCTCTCATCATCAATCTGTCGAAATAGTATTGCAGGTCAGTAAACATGGCGGACAAATCACATTCGTGTTCAACAAGCTTTAACTGACCAGATTCAATTTTTGCCAGGTCGATTATATCATCAATAATTTTAATAAGTTGCTCCCCATTACTATTTATTAAGCCAACGTATTTTTGCCTTAACCCTTCATTTAAGGTTTTCTTTTTTAAAAGGTTAGAAAAACCCAATATGGCA
>JBNLCS010000731.1:0-5081 GCA_050303935.1 Bacteroidales bacterium | reverse complement strand
AAGACTATCATAAAATCCTGCCTTTACTAATTTTATGAAGTTTTCAGTGTGCATTGGGGTATTTTCAAATAATTCAATTTTAATAGTACCTTCTGATGTTCGTATTGTTAACTTGGGGTTAATGGAATACGAATTGTTAACAAAAAGAAATAAAAGAAAAGCGATAGTAATCTTTTTCATGATAATTTTCCTTTTTTTTGCAAAATTATTATAATAATTGAATATCATATAATTTAAATGTCGCATTATAAAAAGCTGGCGAAAGAAACCTTGATTTATGGTTTAGGTACGTTTATTCCGAGATTTTTAAATTTTGCGTTTTATACTCCTTATTTTACGTGGGATACATTGAAGGAAGACCAGGTAGGGTTCGGAATGAATACTGAAATCTATTCATATATTATGTTGTTGATGGTTTTTTTGTTGTATGGAATGGAAACAGCATATTTTAAGTTTTCGAATGATAGTAAATATAAGGAAAACGAAATTTATAATAATGTTTTTTCATCTATAGTAGTTACTACTTTTGTTTGTATTGGTTTATTGTTATGGCAATCTGGTAATATTGTTGGGTTGATTAGTTATGGTGGATCAAGTGTGCATATCAAATTGGTAGGGGGAATTTTGTTTTTTGATGTGATGGCTGCTATTCCATTTGCAAAACTACGGAATCAAAAGAAAATAATTAAATTTTCGATTCTTAAAATATTGAGTGTTGGGGCGAATATTGGAACTTTGGTTTTTTTGTTTAAGTTTTTTCCGGAATGTGAAAACCTCAGTAAAAGATTTGGATTTTTAAATGATAATGTTACAAAAATATTAGTTGCCAATGTTATTGCCAGTTTAACGGTTTTTTTGTTGTTGTATAAAGAAATAACACGCATAAGGTTCAAAATAAACTGGAAGATATTGAAGCCGGTATTAATATATGCAAGTCCGTTGTTATTATCGCAATTGGCAGGTCAAATAAATGAAACCCTGGATAAATTATTATACAGGCATTTGGTCGACAAAAGTGTTGGGTATGTGGAATTGGGAATATATGCTGCCAGTTATAAACTTGGAGTTATATTAGCTATTTTTAATCAAATGTATAGGTTTGCATCCGAACCGTATTTTTTTTCAATATCTGAAGAAAAAGATTCAAAAATTGTATATGCGAATATGCTTAAATATTTTGTAATTGCTTCACTAATAATTTTTTTAATTATTAACTTTTATGTTGATATATTTAAGTTGTATCTTGGACCTAATTATAGGGAAGGATTATTTATCTTACCTGTAGTGTTGTTATCATATGTTTTAACAGGAATATTGATCAATATTAATTATTGGTTTAAATTATCGTCGCATACAAAATTTGCTATTTTAATAGTTGGTTGCGGTGCTGTTATTACGGTGCTGTCTAATTTGATATTGGTTCCAAAATATCATTATACAGGAAGTGCATGGTCCCATGTTATTGCAAATGTTTTCATGATTATATTTAGTTATTTCTTGGGACGAAAATATTATAATATTAGATATGACGTTAAATTAATAGGCTTTTATATTTTTTTAGCAGCAGTAGTTTTTTGTTTAGGATATTATATACGATTTAATAGTATAATTTTGAACTATTTTTATGTTACTGTTTTATTATTGGTATATGTGTTAGTTATTGAAAAGAAAGAAAAAATACTAAGAAGTACTTTTAAAATTAAATAGAAAATGAATTTAACGGTTAAAATTGTAAATAAATCGAATAATGAACTACCTCAATATAGCACAGAGCATTCTGCCGGAATGGATTTAAGGTCGAATAATGAGGATGATATTATTTTAAAACCACTTGAAAGAACGTTGGTTCCAACTGGATTATATATTGAATTACCGGTTGGTTATGAGGCACAAATTAGACCAAGAAGTGGTTTGGCTATAAAAAATGGTATCGGTATACTTAATTCCCCGGGAACTATTGATGCAGATTATAGGGGAGAAATAAAAATAATATTGGTGAATTTGAGTAACGAGGAATTTACTATTAAAAAAGGAGAAAGGATTTGCCAAATGGTTATTGCCAAACATGAAACGATTGTTTGGGAAAATGTTAATATTTTAGAAGAAACAGAAAGAGGAAGTGGTGGATTTGGACACACTGGAAAAAATTAAAATGGTAAGATAATGAAGATTGTAATCCCAATGGCAGGAAGGGGCACAAGAATGAGGCCTCAAACAAATACTACGCCAAAACCTTTATTACCAATTGCAGGAAAAAGTATTGTGCAAAGGTTAATAGAGGAGTTAGCAAAATCAGTTGAGGAAAAAATAGATGAAATAGCCTATGTAATTGGGGACTTTGGAAAAGAAACGGAAGCACATTTATTGGATATTGCAGAGGATTTAGGAATTAAAGGAAAAATTTATTATCAGCTTGAAGCATTAGGTACAGCGCATGCTATATATTGTGCAAGGGAATCTTTAAATGGTAATGTAATTGTTGCATTTGCGGATACTTTGTTTAGGACGGAGTTTAAAGTAAATTCTGAAACGGATGGAATAATTTGGGTTAAAAAGGTTGAGGATCCTTCTCAGTTTGGTGTGGTAAAGTTAAACCAGGAAAATGTTATAACAGATTTTGTGGAAAAGCCTAATGATTTCGTTTCAGATTTAGCAATTATTGGTATTTATTATTTTAAAGATGGTAGTTTGTTGCGAAAGGAAATAGACAATTTGGTTGCAAGAAAGGAAATGGTTGGAAATGAGTATCAGTTAACTACAGTACTTGAAAAGATGAAAAATGATGGTCTAAATTTTTATCCCGGGGAGGTTGATGATTGGATGGATTGCGGCAACAAAGATGCAACCATAAATACAAATAGTAAAATTTTAGAAAATTTAAAAACCGAGGATAAAAGAAACGATAAAGCTAATATTAAAAATTCTGTGATTATAGAACCTTGTTTTGTTGGTAATAACACAAGTATTTATAATTCTGTTATTGGACCGTATGTTTCTATTGAAAAGGATTGTAAAGTAGAATATTGTATTATTACGGAAAGTATAATACAAGAGCGTAGTGAGATTAAAAATGTAGTACTTAAAAATTCCTTTATTGGTAAAAATAGCGATATAGAAGAAAAATTCGATCAATTAAATATTGGTGATTATACACGTATTGAAAATGGTTAAAAGGATTTATTTACTATTGGTATTGATTTTGGGAAACATTAATTTGTTATTAGGAAGTGAAGAAAATGTAGAGAACGAATATGTTTATGCCATTATAGAGGCAAAGAGACAAGAAGCTATCGGAAGTATTGTTGAATCGGCAAAATTGTTGCAAACTTGTCTTAAATATGATCCTGATGATCCTGTAGTACTTTATAAATTGTCAAAATTATATTATTCCGTTAATAGCATTAATGAAGCAATTGATTATGCTGAAAAGGCAGTAAAATTTGATCGTAAAAATGAATGGATAAATTATAATTTAATCCATTTGTATACTGTTGAAAATCAGTTTAAAAGGGCTAAAAATACAATTAAAAAGGTTGATAAAGATTTGGCACAAAGTTCTTTAATACAAAGATCTAAGGCTGAATTACTTATAAAAAAGGGATTGTATAAAAAGGCGATCAAATATATTGAATCAATCGATTACAGGAATAGAAATTTGTATTTATTGCTTGTACATAGTTATAATAAATTAAAGGATTATAATGCTTCGGTTAACATTCTTAAAAATTTACTTGACCAAAATAATGAGGATGTTGAGTTACTTGGGTTATTAGCAGAAACGTTGACACATAAAAAGGAATTTAATAAGGCAAATAATGTTTACAAGCAAATTTTTTATATAGAACCCGGAAATAATCTCTATTTATTATCATATTTCGATTATGCTGTTGCATCAGAAAATGAAAACATTGTTTTGGAATATTATGATAAACTCTTAAGAGAGGAAAATATAAGTGTAAGTGATAAAATTTATATCATCAACAGTTTGTATGAAATAGATACTATAAAATATAAGGAAAAGACCGATGTTTCTTGGAATTATTTATTTGAGTTATATAAAGACTGGAATATAAATGCCAATATAATTAAAGAAGTATTGGTACGACGAGACCAAAGGGAAAAGGCTGTTAATTATTTAAAAAAAATAAAAGATTATAATCTTGAAAATCCTGATTATTGGCAAAATTTATTATTTACAATTGGATTAACTGAAACGGATACTATCCTAAAGTATGGTGAAATTGCAAATGGTTTGTATAAAAATGAACCTTTATTTTCATGGATTTATGCGTTTGCATTGAAAAATGATAGACAATATAGTGAAGCATATAATGTTATTAAAAATATTAAGATAAACGCAGTTAAAGTAGAAAGTTTGCAATTAGAGCTCTTTGTATTAAAGGGAGAGATATTAAATGAGTTGGAACGTTTTGAAGAGTCTGACACGAATTTTGAACGGGCTCTTACAATTGACCCGGATAATTACATGGTTTTAAATAATTATAGTTATTACTTATCCCTTCGTGACGAAAAATTGCATTATGCACTTGAAATGGTTGAAAGATGTATAAAAAAAGATCCAAAGAATTTTGTTTATTTGGATACATATGGATGGGTATTGTATAAATTAAAAAATTATAAAAAGGCTGAGAAAATAATCAAAGATGCTATCAACAATGGAGGTATGGAGCATAGTGATGTGTTGTGGCATTATGCAGATATTTTATTGAAATTAAAGAAAAGTGAAAATGCTTCTTATTTCTATAATGAAGCATTAAAGTATGAAAAGGATACGGAAAAAATTGATGAGTTGAAGATGATTTTAAATGAAATTCATTAATGTAAATGACTTCACTGCATTCAGTAAATAGAGAGGTTAAAAAAAAGGTATTTATTTTATTCATAATTTTGTTTGTGTTTACTGGCTTGGTTAGTCAGGATAAAGATGGGCTAGAAAAGCAAAGGAAGGAGTATTTAAAGAAAATAGAATACACAAATAGACTTTTGAAACAGAATCAAAAAAAAATAAAAAATACCACTACAAATTTGAGTTTGGTGAATAGCCAAATAGAAACAAGAAA
>JBNLCS010000730.1:0-13227 GCA_050303935.1 Bacteroidales bacterium | reverse complement strand
TTTCCAGTTTTTTATTCATTTCAATATTATACAAAGTCAACTCCTCAATCTTCTGCAACAACTTAGCATTCATTTCGCCGACACTAATCCCTTCTTCTTCCACCTGTTTGGCAGAGGGGATATCAGGCAAGTGGCCGTTCTTATTTATAAATTGTTCGGTTTCTTCAAGGGTGCGGAGGTTGTAGTTGGGTTGGAAGACGAAATCGGACCAGGTATCAGTATCCACCTTTATTTCACGGGCACGGATTTTACCATCTACTGCAAGTTTATATCCATTTGGTATGATTGATGTCCCGATACCCAAATTACCACTTGCATCCATTAGCATTAGTTGTGTTGTATAATTTTTCCATTCAAACAAAGGTCTGGTGTTTACCATACCTCCAGTTTTTCTGGCATCAAAAGAAACAACCGGATTGTTTCCATTATCATTTTCAGGTGAAACTTCACCTGAAATTAACATTACCATTCTATTATCCGATTGTCTGTACCCCCTTAACATTGGAATAAATTGGTTATCAATACCTGTTGCATTTGTTATCTGAAAAAAATCATTGACAGCGTCACCTACTTGTATTTTAAAAATTGATTCACCACCTGAAATGGCATCTGAAACAAGATGTAGCTTTGTTGAGGGAGAGGAAGTCCCAATCCCTATGTTTCCAATTTCATGATATAAATCATTTCCGTTCATATTCCAATTACTCCCAGATGTTGCAGTACCTTTCAGATAACCCCAATGATCGTTTTTATGGGCATTTATTTCATCGGTATTTGGTGTACTTCTTGGTTCAGGAGCATACGAATCATATGCATTATTGGAATTATCATAAATTAATTCAGAAGAAGAATATGCCACCTGTAAATTAGCCTCTTTGTCTGATTCGTAATGATACAAAAAACCTCCACCCCTCAACCAAACCACAAATCCATAATTGTGCATAGCAAAAGTTGCCCCAGCAAAAGTGATATGATATGTCTGCCTTAAATCCATTATTCTCCAATCATAGGTTGACCCTCCCCAACCTCCATAATTTGCATCTATTTCAAGGGTAAGCTGACCTTTATGTGTAGGGCTTAATTCATTTGGACCTGCTTCGTTGTATGATCTATGTATTATAATATGATTTATTTTATCCTGATTTCCATATTTAAAAATTACTGGATAATAGGTGTCCTTATCTCCATTAACATAAAAGTTTCCAGTATAAAGTTGCTTGGCCACAACCTGCTCGGCCCCACTCATTTGACCGTAAGCGTTTATTTGAAGGGAAACCAATACTATAAATGATAATGCAATTTTGAATTTCATGGTTATTAATTATTTTCCAGTTTATTTACTTTTTTATTCAATTCTTCAAGCTTTTTGTTTAATTCAATTATATATAATGTTTGCTCCTCAATCTTCTGCAACAACTTAGCATTCATTTCGCCAACGCTAATACCTTCTTTAGCTACTTCTTCAGCTGAGGGAATGTCGGGCAGGTGGCCGTTCTCGTTAATAAATTGTTCGGTTTCTTCAAGGGTGCGGAGGTTGTAGTTGGGTTGGAAGACAAAGTCGGACCAGTCAATTAAATCTACCTTTACTTCTTTCGCATGAACAGTACCATTAACGTCAAGTTCATTTTTGGGATTAACTTCATTAATCCCTACATTACCATTACCTCTAATTACCATTATATCTTCAAAAATATTATCACTTCCTGTTTCTCCAAACACGATACCACCATCTGCATCGATTCCATTTGCATCAGTCATTTCGATAACATATGTGTCTATATAATTTTGTGGTCCAATAAAAGTTGGAGCATTACCGGAATTTTGCTTATATATTTTTAATCCTTTTTCAGCTCCATATCCGCCAATTGCTAAAACATTGTTATAATTACCGTTGCTAATCGAGTAGTCTCCTCCATATTTTGCAGTATTATTTAATATTAAGCTTCCGTCAAAAAAGTTTTGATGGTTGTCCTCAAAATTCCCAATTATTGTAAGAATACCCGTGTTAACAGGCTGGTCACTGTCTTCATAAGCTACACAAATCAAACTTTCTGCTGTTGATTTTATAAAGCCCTCAAACCTAAAGCCCCTATCATGATGAGCTGCTTCATAGGGTACTTCCAATGCCATATATTTTTTAGTGTTATAAATGACCATTTTTAAAACCCAGGGAGATTTTGTTGTGTTTACACTATAAACGCTTCCATTTATATTATTATAAGCAGATGATGTGTTTATATGAGCAACATTATTTCTGTCATATGCACCAGCATTACCACGCATAGCAACAATTTTCCCAACTACATAATTTTTGTTTATTTTTATTTGAGTTGACGCATCATAAATCTCATGTAATATAATGACGCTTTTAGCATAACTTCCATAGCCATGAGAAGCTATATCTACTACTTTGAATTCACTGCTGTTGACCTGAGCGAAAATATTCATATGAACATACAATAGTACTGTTGTAAATAATGTGTGTCTATTTTTCATATATTTATCGGTTTAATTATTTTTTACTTTGCTAAAATGATCTATTGATAAATCTTCAAAACATTATCCATAAATCATATCAAATTTTTGTACTACAGGTAAATTTCATCATTCCCACAGGTTTCCTCATTCCGTTTACAAGTAGCCCACTAACTTCATTAGCACAAATATAACTATTTCATATTAATCACAAATAAAATAACAATAAAATTTTATAACATGAACATGTGATTTAATGATGGTAAATTTACGATAAACTGATTTTCAACAATTTGGAACGTATATGTACTAGTAATTTATAATTGGTTTTAATAACAATAACGTATTTCAATTATTCATAAAAATTACCTTTGTGACATTTATCGTTTAAAATAAACTGGTACTAATCTGGAAAAGTGGCATATACATTGATATTAGGATAACAGCTACAATAACACCAACAAATATAATTAATACGGGTTCCAATATCCCTGTTAAAATTGAGGTTTGATGCTCCACCTCATTGGAATACTGGTTGTGCAATGTTTCAAACATCGTATCAAGTTTATTTACTTCCTCCGCCACCTTTGTCAACGATACCATTCTCTTTTCAAACAAGCTATATTTGCCTAAACCCATATGAAACGATTTTCCATGCATAACCATATCTTCAATGTTCACAAGCGCTTTTTCAATGGGGTAAAAACCAATCATTTCCCTTGCCAGTTGCAAGGCCCTCAGCATTGGTGTTTTTGAACCCAATAACAATGCCATGGCCTGACTAAAACGCGCAAGATAGATTTTAAGGGCAATTTTTCCTGCAAATGGTGTTTTCAAAAGCAGGTACGAAGAAAACTTCCTGTACCATTCTTTTTTACGCACAACAAAATATAAAACAACTATTGCCAAAAACACAATAAAAATAATAAACATATTACCCGAAATAAATTCCGATATCTTTACGATACTTTTAGTAAGTGCAGGCAACTCCCCCCCAAACCGCTTAAAAACATCCATAAACATGGGCACAATCACATTCAGCATGAAAGTAATAGCCGCAAGTGCTGTTATCAATACTAAAACCGGATATGTGAGGGCACTTGTTATTTGTCTGCGCTGCTTAATTTTTTGTGTATAATACTTTGACAGTTCATGGAGCACCGCAGGCAACCGTCCACTTTCTTCACCTATTATTATACTTTGGTATTCATATGCAGAAAATTGTTTGGTTTTTATCATGGCATCTGATAAGCTGTCCCCATTAATAACATTTTCCCTCAAGCCCAGAAAAATATCTTTAAATTTTGTGTTGTTGTTTTCCTCGTAAACAATATCTAATGAAGTTCTTATATCAATACCCGACGAAAAAAGTGTTTCAAGACTGGAATAAAAATTCTCCTTATGCTTATCCCCCAGTTTTTTAGGAAATAACTGAATATCTTTTCTCATCAGATCATTCAGCTTAAAAAAAAGGTCACCTTCCTTCTTTTTACCGTTATGCTTCTGATTTTTTTTATCTTTTATTTGGTCAATGCTTAATGGCAATTTCTGTAGTTTCTGTGTTTCAATATGGTGCAAAAATAGCATTTCTTCAAGAAAAAAGTATCAAATTCTAATTTTTAACAGTTACATTTTTCAATCTGTTTTTATTAAGTAATTAAGAAAAGAAAAATTATTAATTTATTATGCACGTTAATACATTATTTAATGGGTACTACAGAAGCATATCGTTATTTGAAAAGGATTCAAATTATGTTAAAATACGTTAGAATATGATAAAATTACGTACTAATTTTATACTTTTACCCGCACTTTAAAATCATCAACTATGAAAGTAAAAAAATTAAATGCATTCACATTGCCTGAATTGATGGTGGTACTTGTTATTATAGGGATTTTGGTGCTTATTGCCCTGCCTAAATTAACAAGCCTTATCACAAGGGCCAGAAGCATTGAAGCACAGACTGCACTGGGAAATGTGTATAGCTTGCAGCAATCGTATTTTTATTTACACTCCAAATACGCTGACAACTTAGAAGAAATTGGTTTTGAACAAGAAGAACTGGTTGAGAATGAAGGTACTGCCAACTACCTGATAGAAATTGTTGAAGCAAGTACAACAGGGTTCAGGGCCAGGGCAACAGCAGTTGTTGATTTCGACCAGGATGGAAATTTTAATGTGTGGGAAATAGACAATAAAAAGAAACTTGTAGAAGTAGTACGTGATTAAAGATACCATTTTTCATATCGTTTTTTATTCTATCCTTATTGTAATAGGGGTACAGGATTTTAAACACAGAAAAGTATATTGGTTTTTATTTCCTCTTGCTTTGCTATGTTGCTTTTTTATCCAATGGAATTTATTTTCAGTCACCATGGTATTTGAAAATTTTTGGATCAATATATTGATTGTTTCAATAATGCTTTCTTCAGTATTATTGTATTTTCAGATAAAGGGCGTAAAAATTATTGATTTCTTCAAAAACAAACTTGGTATTGGTGACGTTGTACTGTTTCCCATACCAGCGCTTATATTTTCACCGGTAAATTATGTGTTGTATTTAACGTTGGGAATGTTTTTAACTTTAATTTTATCCATGGTGTTAAACAACAAAAATAAATCCATTCCGTTGGCCGGGTATTTGTCAATAATATTGGTTGTAATACATGTGTCCAATAAATTATTTTTTCACCAAAATTTAATGATTGACCTATTCGTATCATATGAGTAATTTAAATGATATAAATATTTCCGCGAGCAATCGTCAGCTTATAACATCGGGGCAAGCATGGCATTATGGTATTATTCCTAAAAATACCCAAAACGGTACGCTTACTTTTTATATCGATGAGAATAAAAACTCAGATGAAATAAAAGATGAACTGGAATTTGTACTCGGGAAAAAGATAGGATTATTGCCTACCAAAGGGGAAAGTATTGTTAAAGCATTAAATAAATATTACCAGCAGGAACAAAACAAAAACAAAGAAGAAGTACCACTGGATTTCAAATCCAATGATTTTATTATTGACCTTATTTCAGAAGCCAATAAAACAGGTAGCAGTGATATACATTTTGAAATTTTTGAGAATAAATGCCGGGTACGGTTTAGAATTGACGGGAGACTGGTTGAAAGATATATATTGAACAAGGATGAATACCCTGCCCTGGTAAATAAAATAAAAATTAAAGCCAATCTTGATATTGCTGAAAAACGTTTGCCTCAAGACGGAAGGATATTTTTCCAGCGTTTTGGAAACCAATTTGATATACGGGTTTCTGTACTTCCAACACTCTATGGCGAAAAAATTGTTTTGCGTTTGTTAAGCAAAGATGCTACCAACATCGAACTGAACAGTTTGGGCTTTACTGAAAAGCAGGTGAACATATTTACTGAATATATTCAAAAACCTCATGGGATTATATTAATAAGCGGGCCAACAGGTTCTGGAAAAACAACCACACTATATGCCTCACTTAAGTTGTTAAACAAGGAAAACGTTAATATATTAACCATTGAAGACCCCATTGAATACACCCTGGAAGGCATCAACCAGGTCCAGTTAAAAGAATCAATAGGGCTTACATTTGCAAGTGCTTTACGCACATTTTTGCGGCAAGATCCCGATATTATCATGCTTGGGGAGATACGTGATGGTGAAACGGCCCAGATGGCAATCCGGGCATCGTTAACAGGGCACCTTGTATTATCAACCATTCATACGAACTCGGCCTGGGGAACCATATCCAGGCTAATAGATATGGGCGTGCCCCCTTATTTAATTTCAGCTACCATGAATATGTCGGTAGCGCAACGTCTTATTAGAAAATTGTGCCCTTTTTGCAAAGCCGAAGCAGAAATAGATGCAAACAATATAAATTTGAGGATTATCAACGAAATGGACAAAAAAACACATTTTGTAGCGAAAGGATGTGATCAATGTTATTATACCGGTTACAAAGGCAGGTACGCATTATACGAAATTATCCCTGTTAACCAGGAAATAGCTGAACATATTAAAAAGCAGGATATTGATGCACATGACCTTTACAAGAAATACAATATAAAAAAGCTGTCGGACATTGCACTTGAAGAATATATTAATGGAAATACTTCGCTGGAAGAGGTATATCCTATTTTATCTACTATATAACAGAATTGATATGAAATTTAAATTCATTTATATATTTTTAGCAACATTGATTAATAGTTCCCTTCTAATGTATGCGCAGGAAAAAGGAAGTGCAGAATACTATGAGTTAATGCTGGAAGAAAAACTTGAAGAAATTCCGGAACTAAACAAAGAAATAAACATATCGATGCCCCAGGCATCAATCCAGGAATTTTTACGCGGGGTAGCCAAGTTTTCGGGTTTAAACCTGGATATTTCTCCGGAACTGGATTTTGTGGTTACAAATAACTTTTCAAGGGTAAAAGCAAAAGATATAATTATTTTTTTATGCGTTCAATATGATTTGGAACTTACTTTTATCGGCACGATTGTTTCCATCTCAAAAAAACCGGAAAATATTAGCATTGACAAGCTAAACATTAAATACGATAAAGACAAAAACCTTATTACGCTTGATTACAAAAACGAAAGCCTGGTTAGGGTAGTACGGGAAATTACAATATTGACCGGTAACAATGTTATACTTTCCCCGGGTATTGAAAACAATGTGGTTAGTGGGTATATCCAGAACATGCCTTTTGATAATGCCATGGATAAGTTTGCTTTTACAAATAACCTGAGCCTGAAAAAAAGCGAGGATGGTTTTTACGTGCTGTCCCTTAAAAAAGATACTGCAGTAGGTGATCCTCAAATGGTACAGCGGGCACAGCAACAACAGCAGCTTAACAGGCCCTATACAAACAGGAACGGACAAAACCAGGGTAGGAACCAGCAAAACAACCAGGACGAATTTTTGTTGGATGTTAAAATGCTGGGGCCTGATAGTATTTCAATTTTAACCCAAGACGCACCACTACTTGATATAATAAGTGAGGTGTCAAAAGAAGCCGGTGTGGATTACTTTATTGTTTCAGATTTACAAGGTACCTTGTCACTAAGCATCAAAGGGTCTGGTTACCTGGATTTCTTGAATTTTGCCATGCAAAACACTCCCTATACCTATAAACTTACAGATGGTATCATTGTAATTGGCGAGAAAACAAGCACTGAACTTAAATATACAAAAGTAGTGCAAATGCAGAACCGTACCATTGACAAGATATTGGATTTTATACCGGCCGACCTGAAAAAAGATATTGAGATCATTGAATTTGCTGAACTAAACAGTTTACTGGTAACCGGACCCGAATCAAACATCGCTAATGTTGAAATGTTCCTGAAAGCAATTGATAAACCTGTCCCGGTAATAATGATAGAACTGATTATTGTTGATGTAAATAAAAAATACACCATCTCCACAGGCATTAATGCAGGGTTGGGTGAAGAACCAGCGGTAACCGGCGGCAAGGTATTTCCCGGTGTAGACATGACCTTTGGTTCCAATTCTGTGAACAATATAATAAGTGGTATGGACGATTACGGATGGTTGAACATAGGCAAAGTCACCCCTAATTTTTATGTTACGTTAAAGGCACTTGAAGAGCAGGGTATCCTTAACGTAAGGTCAACCCCAAAACTTTCAACGTTAAATGGCCATGAAGCAACCCTTTCAATTGGAAATTCAGAATATTATCTTGAAGAGCAAAGTAATATATATGGTACCCAGAACCCTCAGTTGTCAACAACACAAACATATAAGCCCGTTGAGGCAACCTTATCGCTAAAAATAAAGCCGATTGTATCCAGTAATGATCAGATAACCATGGAGATTGATGTCCAACAATCCGATTTTACCGAAAGAATTTCACCCACAGCCCCTCCTGGAAAGGTTTCCAGATCATTTCAGTCAACCATAAGGGTAAAAAACCAGGAAACGATACTGTTGGGCGGATTGGAAGAAAAAAGAACGAACGATACCGGTTCCGGTACCCCAATACTTTCACGTATACCTGTAATAAAATGGTTTTTTAGCAGCCGTACCAAAGAAGACTCAAACTCACGGTTAAATATCTTAATAAAACCGACAATTCTGAACTGATATGATACAGAAATTTCTGAATAAAATTACTTCATTTGGAAAAGCCGCAGGCATTTTTGTACATATTTTGCCTGACGAACAATTATCATATCATCTTATATGGATCAAGGCTGAGAAAAATGAACTATCGGTTGAACCAGCCGTTACAACGCAAAATACTGATGAATTATTATCCAACCTTGAAACCAGGTACCCTGTATTTCTGAACATTGATGGCAAAGGTGTATTGCATAAAAAAAACCCATACGGTGCAGATAAAAAATATGCCCACCAAATTTTTCCGAACATAAACACCGACCATTTTAATTTTCAGTTTTTTGATGAAAATAACAATGGTTCATATATCTCATTGATCAGGAAAGAAACCCTTGTTAAAATCAGGGAGCCATTTGAAAATAAATCATTGTTTTTAACAAACATTACCCTGGGACCTTTTTCAGCAACATATATGAAAGATATGCTCAATACAAAAAGCAACGATCTTTTTTTTGGCTTGTACCAGCTAACCTTTGAAGAAAATGTATTGACCGGCATTAAACCCGGAAAAAAGGATACCTGTTATGATTTGGGAAATATGGAAATTCAAGGCTTGTACCTCCCTGTTTTTTCTATGGCGGTTGTTCAACTTGCCGATGATACTTTTTTAGATGGTTCAGACCTGAACATTGACCATTTTTCTTACAACTATTACAAATATTTCAGGACATTGGCTACCGGGCTTATTTTGTTTTTGTTTGTAGCACTTCTGTTTAATTATTTCTCTTTTGAAAAATGGAAAAATAACAAAGAAAGTTTAAGCCTGGAAGCTTTTCAAAATGAAAAAGCCGTAGAAAAAATAAAAAAGCTGAATAAAGATATTGAGCTGGCAGAAAGGATAATTGATAATTCAGGCATTAAAAGGGAAACCAGTTTTTCCATGTATGCTGATAAAATAGCATCCTTTGTACCTTCAAAAATTATCCTTGACGAAATGTGGATACAACCTGTTCCTGAAAATTTAAAATCCGAACAGGAAATTGTTTATCAAAAGAATCATATCCGTATTAAGGGCGAAACCTCATCTGATTTGCAATTCAATAGCTGGCAACGCAAACTTGAGAATGAAAATTGGGTGTACGACTTGATTATAGTGAACTATGAAAGAGAAGACGGTTTAAAAACAGCATCGTTTGAAATTGATATTGAGATAAAGTAAATGTTAACGGGAATTACATATAAACAAAGGTTCAGATTGCTGATATATGCTGCCATTATCATATTTCTGATAGCATATTTTGTTGCCATTAAACCAACATTAGAAGAAAAAAGGCAATACAGGGAACTTCAGACAAATATTGAACTGGCCCAAGATGCACCGCGAAAAATTGCCATACTTGAAAAAAAAATACAGGAATATAGTTTTTTATTTAGTAATGAAGGAGACGGAAGCGGCAACCATGAAAAAATCCATGAATATATCAGTAAATATTGTGCTAAAAACAATATTACCTTTTCTTTTTATCCACCGTTGCATAAGTTCAAAGAAAAAAACTACCTGATTGAAACAAACATTGCTGAACTTGAAGGCCGGTTTATAAAACTGGTTAAACTACTATATACTATTGAACAGGAAATGGATTTTGGAAAAGTGGTATCGGTTAAATTTGAAAGTAAAACAAATTTGCGTACCAAAACACAAAAATTATACATGACCATATTTATACAACATATTATTAATTATAATAACGATGAAGAACCATAATATATCCAAAATAATACTCAGCCTTGTGCTTATAACTTTTGTAATAAGCTGTGACGATATATTTGAAAAAGATATTCGTGAAGAAACTGTTTATATGTATACTCCATATGATGGACTATCACTGAATAGTTTAAATGTAAATTTCTGGTTTGAATATGTTGATGGTGCCCAGGAATATAATCTTCAGGTGGTATCGCCCAACTTTGAGTACCCGGAAAAGATACTGCTTGATACCAACCTGGTTGAAAACCAGTTTACGTTTACTCTATACCCGGATACATTTGAATGCAGGATTTACGCGTTTAACAGCGGGTATGCCACCAATGAATACACGTATGCCTGGTTTGTAATAAATGATACAACAGACCTGGCAGGCGCCATCGACCTGAACATTATTTCTCCTGCACAAAATTTAATTACGAATAACCCTGAAATTTTATTTAATTGGAATGCCGTTGAAATCCCCGTTACGTATGAAGTTATTATTAAACAGGATGATTGGCAGGGACAAGTAATTAATGAAACACGGAATATAGAAAATGATTCTGTTTTAATTACCCTTGATGAAGGAAACTATTTATGGGGACTAAGAGCTGTTAGTGAAAATGGAAGTAAAACAGAATACGTCATAAGAAGTTTCATGGTTGATACCACTTCTCCATTGCCCCCGGAACTTGTTTCACCAAAAAACAATGATAGCACTGTACTTTTTAATGCCTCTTTTAGTTGGAACAGTGATAATTTAGAAGGAAGCAATGTTTTTGACTCCCTTTTTATTGCAGACAATGTTGATTTTGCGGGCGTTGAAAAGTTCAAAGGAGAAAGCAACAGGGTAACATTATCTGAGTTGGGAGCCGGAAGCTATTTCTGGAAAGTGAAATCCTATGATGTTGCCGGAAATACTAGCCCGTTTTCTGAAACCCGGGTCTATAAAGTTGTGGATACCACGACCATGCAGATGCCGGGTATCCCACAGTTACTTTCACCAGCCGATTCAAGCGAAATAACATCCTTTCCATTAGAATTAAGCTGGATAAGGGGTGCTGAGAATGGTAATATATTATTTGACTCCCTTTATATTGCAAATGACACATTATTTAACCAGGCAGACAAGTACAGGGTAAACAGTGAACGTTTTACCATTAATAACCTGAATACGGGTAGTTATTACTGGAAAGTGAAAACAAATGATGTTGAAGGTAATTCGGGTAAATTTAGTATAACCAATTTGTTTATTGTAAAATGAAACATGTGCACGCTTAAATATGAAAAATAAAAAGCTGACATATATACTTTTACCAGTGGTAATATTTATTTGGGGTTTAATTATTTACAGGATAATTGATTTTAAAAAAGAAAAGAATATTCCAATACACAACAGAAATATTACACTAACCGATACAATAAAAGAGAATACCAGCCAATACAGGCTTATGGTAAACTATAGTGACCCCTTTTTAAAGCATACCTACATTGCTGAAAAACCAAAAGAAGAGGTACAGGTTTTTGAACCACCAAAAAGAAATATTGTGAGGCAAAACCGTCAACCTGTTAGAAATAATATTAGAAGAAATGTCAGATGGCCTGAAATTATATACAGGGGCATGGTTTCTGATAGCAGCAAAAGAATAATAGGACTGTTAGAAATTGATAAAAAAAATTTCCTCATTGAAAAGGGAAATGTTATAAACGATATTAATGTGCTCAATTTACAGGAAGATTCGCTGGTCCTGATATACCAAAACGATACGCAAACTGTTAAACTTGAAGAAAATATAAATGAGAATTATAATGAAGATATTAAGAAATAACATGCTGTATTCATTGTTTTTTATATTGTTAATCAGTACCACGCCATCTCATGCACAATTTGCCAAAAAAGACCTTGGTTCAAGGGATGTTATTATAAATCGTGAAGACACTACCATTTATTTCTCGGTTTTAATCCATAAAACCAATCAGAACATTAAAAAAAACAAAATGTATTTCTGGTATATGAACGGAAAGCTTGGAAATAACCTGGGGGGATATGCCGGATACCTGCTTCACGGAAACTATAAAAAATTTGTAGGTGACAATATATTGGTTGAAAAAGGTAGTTTTCACAACGGGTTAAAAAACGGGGAATGGATAAAATGGCATAAAAACGGACTGATAAAAGAGATCACAAATTACAACCTGGGATTAAATGACGGAGATAAAATTACATACAACATTTACGGAAATGCACTGGATACTTTACATTATAAAAACGGAGAAATTGACACAGCAAGCAGTGCCCCCTTTATTTTCAAATCCCTGTTCTCAAAAAACAAAAGCAAACATATTGAAAAAACTGACAATGTGCAGGAAGAATACCCCCCTTCCGAAAATTTTGAAAATACAAGGCCAACGAAAGAGGACCTCCCCAATGAAAAGAAAAGAAAGCCAACTATATTTCCTAAGCGGAAAAATAAAAATACGGGCGTTTTGGACCAAGAAATAGATGAACCTTAATACTTTTCAATGGTATGCCCTTTTTTACACAAAAAATCAGGTTAAAAAAACTTAAAGCAGGGGCTTTATATTACACTATTCTCATTTCTTTTATTATCTCGGCAATTCTTACTGCTATTTTATATATAAACCATCTTCAAAATAAGTATGTGAACCAGCAGTTAATGCATGACCGTGTAAACCGGAATGTTCAATCTGCCATTGAGTGGATCTTGTCAGAACCTGGTTTGGTAGATTATGAAAAAACAGAAAATATCCAACTTTTTAGCCAGGAAAAAGATTCTGTAACTATTGCAAAAAAACACTGGGGAGGGTATGATATAATACACGCAAGTGCATCGTGGAAAAATTACAACTTTTCTAAAACAGCTTTATGCGGAATTAACCTTTTCGATACCGATTC
>JBNLCS010000729.1:0-5896 GCA_050303935.1 Bacteroidales bacterium | reverse complement strand
ATCAGTTTCACTGAAAAATTCAGCAATAATTGCTGTAGAAGCATGTGCCCTGTGGGCAGTTCCAAAAGCGTCGTTTACATAAACATCTGCACCTTCGGCAAGTTTGGCAGCAAAATCTTTCATCCCGTCCTTGTCTTTGTTTTCCTGTTTATAAAATCTCAGGTTTTCCAAAACAAGCACTTCACCGGGCTTTAATGATTTTTTCATTTCTATGGCTTCAGAACTAATACAGTCGTTAACAAATTTCACGTCAATACCAAGATGACCAGAAAGTGTTGAAATAACATGACGAAGGGAAAACTTATCTTCCGGTCCTTCTTTAGGACGACCAAGATGAGACATTAAGATAGCAGAGCCACCATCTGAAAGTATTTTTTTTATGGTGGGCAACGCACCCCTTACACGGGTATCATCAGTAACCTCAAGGGTTTCTTTATTAAGAGGTACGTTAAAATCAACGCGTACAATGGCTTTTTTGCCGGAAAAATTATAACTCTCAATTTTTTGCATAATATTTTATTATTTTTTGTATGGTACTATAAGAAAGTGCAAATGTAAAAAAACTATTTTTATCTATTTCAGTTTCATGTTAAATTGCTGAAAAATGGTGGTGTAACTGATTGTTATTATCTTTACTTTTGCAAAAAGTTAAAAGTATTAATATGCTTTTACTTGATAATATATATAAAACTTTCTATTGTAATAGTTTTAAATACAGGAAAACGAAGAAATGCTTTTTAAGAGAATAGCCGGACATAATGATATATGCAAACAAATAACAAAAGCTGTAAGAGAGAACCGTATTAGTCATGCGCAAATGTTTTTAGGACCCGAGGGGTGTGGTAATTTAGCCTTGGCTTTGGCTTATGCGCAATATGTTAATTGTACGGATAAACAAGCCGATGATTCATGTGGGGTTTGTGACTCGTGCATAAAAACAGAAAAACTTATTCACCCGGACCTCCACTTTGTGTATCCTGTGGCCAACACTAAAAATGTTAAAAATGCTGTTAGCGATGAGTTTATAAATGATTGGAGAAATATAATTACCGATAACCCTTTTATTAATTTGAATACCTGGTACGATGCCATTGGGATGGAAAATAAACAAGGTATTATCGGAAAGGAAGAAAGTCAGCAGATCATTAAAAAGCTTAACCTTAAAACTTTTGAAGGCGAGTACAAAATAATGGTTATTTGGATGGCGGAAAAAATGAACGAATCGTGTGCAAATAAAATACTAAAGATTTTGGAAGAACCGCCGGAGAAAACACTTTTTCTTCTTGTTTGTGAATCTACAGAACTGATATTGCCAACTATATTATCCAGGTCCCAGATACTAAAAGTCCCAAAACTTAAAAAGGAAAATATTGTCACGTTACTCACCGCCCGATATGGAAATAGTGAAATAGACATAGAAAAGACTGCCCATTTGGCCAATGGCAACTTTTTTAAAGCTTTGAAACTTGTTGAAACTGATCATCGTGATACAGAGAACCATAAATTTTTTACTGAATTAATGCGTATATCATATAAAAAAGATGTATTAACTATTATGAATTGGGTCGATCATATTTCTTCATTGGGTAGAGAAGGCTTGAAAAGTTTTTTTCAATATTCCCTTCGCATGGTCAGGGAAAATTATTTACTCAATATGCAGCTTAAGGAAATTTCTTATTTGGATGAAAAAGAAGCTGATTTTTCTTCAAAATTTCATGCATTTATAACAAGTGATAATGTTGACCAAATTACGGAAGAACTTTCAAAAGCACATTCACATATTGAGTACAATGCGTACAGCAAGATTGTACTTCTTGATATGTCTATAAAACTTTTTAGCTTGATAAATCCACGAAAAAATGCTTAATTTAGATCTCAATTTGATTTAGGCAGCATGGAAGTAAAAGTAAAAAAAGGAAGTATGTTCAGGGGGTGCCCTGATATTGACATAGAAAATGCAGAAATAATAACCTATGGTAAGGGAAATTGTAATAAATTAAACACCATAAACTGGTTAAATGATATACCTCAGTCATCTGAAGATTATGATTTTCTGGAAATACGTTTTAAGAATACCAGAAAAAGTTTTTATTATAACATCAATAAACTAAGGTTAAAGGTTGGGGATGTTGTTGCTGTTGAGGCTTCTCCTGGCCATGATATCGGTGTGGTCTCAATGATAGGCCCCCTGGTAATGCACCAGATGAAACGCTCTGGGGTAAGCATAGATCGAAACGAACAGAAAAAAATCTACAGAAAGGCCAAACCTGCTGACATTGATAAATGGCTGGAAGCTGTATCGCTTGAACAAATAACCATGTTAAAATCAAGGCATATTGCGGAAGATTTAAAACTTGATATGAAAATAGGGGACGTTGAGTATCAAGGTGATAAAACCAAAGCAATCTTTTATTATATAGCCGATGAAAGGGTAGATTTCAGGAAGTTGATAAAAGTGCTGGCTGAAGAGTTCAAAATAAGAATTGAAATGCGCCAGATAGGTGCCAGGCAGGAAGCTGGTAGAATAGGTGGTATTGGATCCTGCGGAAGGGAATTATGCTGTTCGACATGGCTGACAAACTTTGTATCGGTTACTACATCGGCTGCCCGTTATCAGGAAGTTTCAATAAACCCTCAAAAACTTGCAGGGCAATGTAGCAAGCTTAAATGTTGTCTCAATTATGAAGTACATGGATACATTGATGCACAGAAAGATTTCCCGAAAAGTACTGTTACGCTCCAGTCAAAAGAAGGGACAGCTTACCATCAGAAAACAGATATTTTTAAAAGGTTAATGTGGTATAGTTTTCAGGAAGAAAGTACTTCTAATTTCATCCAGTTAAGTGTTGCTAGGGTTAAGGAAATAATTGAATTAAACAAAAAAGGTATTATCCCTGAAAAGCTGGTTGAAATAACAGAAACAAAAACCAACATTAATTCTGATATTACTTTTAATATGAATGATGATAACATTGACAGGTTTTCGGATAAAAACAAAAGACGAAAAAAGAAAAAATCGCGCAAAAAAGTAAAACATAAAAATAATCAGAAACAATAATCAATGTATTTCGTTAGAGCAAATTATATTTTCATATATATAGTGATATTTTCCATGTTTCTTTTTTCGTGTGACAGTAACCGTGTGTTTGAGCAGAACAAAAGAATTAATAATCACAAATGGTCTGTAAATGACACCTTGTCATTTGTAACTACAATAAATGATACTTCACAATTTTATGACATATATTTAAACGTCAGAAATGGTAACCATTACCCTTACAATAACCTTTTTTTGTTCATTAATGTAAAAGCTCCTACTGGATATAGTATAACTGATACGCTGGAAATTACACTCGCCGACAAAACCGGAAAGTGGTATGGTAATGGCCTTGGTGACCTAAGCTTTCTGTCAGCACCTTACAAGCAAAATATACGTTTTGGTGCCCCGGGGATTTACACATTTAAAATTATTCATGGTATGCGTGCAAAAAACAATGAATTAAATGAGATTTATGATGTAGGTCTGCGTGTACAACTTTCTCCATCTAACATTCTTAAGAAGCCGTGATAAGAGAATCTATTCTAATTCTTTGAAAGTGGGTAAAGGTAAATTAAAGAAATTTGAAGAAATAGAAACGTTTAACAACGTTTTTCAACCGGGATTTAGTGAAGTTTTTGATACGGACCATTCGTTAAAATCTAATTGGCGTAGTAGGGTCTTTAACAATAATAATCCAATTGTGTTGGAGTTGGGTTGTGGTAAAGGTGAATATACAATTGGCCTGGCTAAAAAATACCCGGATAAGAATTTCATAGGTATTGATATAAAAGGGGCCAGGATATGGAAGGGGGCTAAAGAAGCCAATCAATTAGAAATGAAAAATGTTGCCTTTTTACGCACACGAATTGAGTTTATAAGTGCCTTCTTTGCTAAAAATGAAGTAGATGAAATTTGGATTACTTTTCCTGATCCACAAATTAAAAAACGTAGAAATAAAAAACGGCTTACAGCCTCACGTTTTTTAAATTCATACAACAAATTCTTAAAAACAGATGGGGTGGTCCATTTAAAAACCGATAGTGTTGAAATGTACTCTTACACACTGAAGATGATTGAGTATAATAAACTCGAATCCCTTTTTCATACAAATAACTTGTATCATAGTGAAGTGAATGATGACATTTTGAATATCCAGACCTTTTATGAACAGATGTTTTTGAAAGAAGGGAAAAAAATTACCTATTGTAAATTCAGGCTTAACAATGTAAAACCAATTAAAGAATTCCCTGATGAGGAATGATGAAAGCTTTTTTAAAAAAGTTTATGATGTTGTTAAATGTATTCCACCTGGGCGTGTTACAACATATGGTGCTATTGCCAGATTTATAGGGTCTTCCCAATCATCACGAATGGTTGGGTGGGCATTGAACAGTACTAAATGTAGTATTGAAAATATTCCAGCCCATCGTGTAGTTAATCGAAATGGGGAATTAACGGGAAAAATTCACTTTCGTACTCCTAAATTAATGGAAGAACTTCTTTTATCTGAAGGCATTCCTGTAAAAGAAGATAAAATTGAAAATTTCAAGAATTTTTTCTGGGATCCTTATAAAGATTTAGACTAAATAACAATTTTGTTACATTTGTAAAAAAAACACCAATGAGTTTTTCTGTTCAAGAGGTAATTTCAGTTTTACAGGCGGTGATACACCCTGAAAAATCTAAGAGTGTAGTTGAATTAAATATGATAAAGGATGTTAATATTCAACAGAATAACATATCTTTTACACTCTTTTTCAAATCAGTTAACGACCCATTTAAAAACTCGTTAAAACAGGCATGTACTGATGCTATTTTACAAGAATTTGGAAAGGAAGTGAATGTGGATATTAACGTAATGACCGATGTAATACCAAGGGGTAAATCTACCAATACCATATTACCGGGAGTAAAAAATATTATTGCGGTGGCATCTGGGAAGGGAGGTGTTGGAAAATCCACCGTTACAGTAAACCTGGCAGTTACCTTTGCGAAAAAGGGATATACAGTAGGATTAATTGATGCAGACATTTTTGGCCCTTCAATACCTAAAATGATGAATACAGAAGGTGCTAAACCGTATGGCGAACACCGAAATGGAAAAGATATGATAGTTCCGGTTACCAGTTATGGGGTGCAAATGCTTTCAATTGGTTTTTTTGTTAATGCCAATGATGCTGTAATATGGCGTGGCCCAATGGCTTCAAATGCGTTAAATCAACTGGTTAATGATGCAATATGGGACAATATTGATTATTTGTTTCTTGACCTACCGCCGGGCACCAGTGACATACATATTACAATTTCACAATCGTTACCGGTTACTGGTGCTGTGATTGTTAGCACTCCCCAAAAGGTAGCTTTAGCCGATGCAAGAAAGGGGATAAGAATGTTTCAAGGGGAGAAAACAACCATTCCAATTTTGGGCTTAGTAGAGAATATGGCTTGGTTCACGCCTGCCGAATTGCCGGAAAATAAGTATTATATTTTTGGCAAGGAAGGCTGTAAAGAACTTGCTGAAGAGCTTAAAGTGCCTTTTCTGGGACATATTCCACTCATACAAAGTATTTGTGAAGATGCAGATCAAGGAAAACCCTCTGTATTGTTCAATGAAGAGTTGTCAGGATCATTTAATAAAATTGCAGAAGAATTGATAGAAAATATAAATAAAACCTAAATGTTATAACAATGCCGGAATCTAATTTAAAAAAACTGAGAGACTGTTTAAAATTCGTTTTTGGAATTTTTTATAGTGTATTTTTGTTCCAGATGAGGCGGATTTGATACGAATAGCATTGACTATTTAAAGAAAATCCAACAAAATATGGGACAAAAAGACGCATAAAAAAACTTAAG
>JBNLCS010000728.1:0-3707 GCA_050303935.1 Bacteroidales bacterium | reverse complement strand
TCCAGGTTGTTTTTTGTATATTGGCCATAAAAACGGTCAATGTTGGTGTTCAGCACACTTTTATTTTCTTCGACGAGGTTCCAAGCCATTTGCATGTATCCGGGATCTTCTTCCAAACTGTTTATCAGGTAAGGTTGGTTTGCAAAATCCTCGTTCCACATAAAACGGTTTCTAACCTGAACAGAAAATTCAAAATTATTGGCTGGATAGTAAAAAAAATTGACCCTGTTGTGGACCAGTGCATCCATGTGTTGATTTTTTCCGGTAACGGGAAACAAAGAATCTGAATACTCTGTTTTGTGCGAACCCATGACGCTGAAGTAACCCGAAAGCTCGTAATTTTTAATTTCCTGCGATACAACGGATATGGAAATAAGTAACAAGGAATGTATAATTAATTTCTTCATAATTTATGATTGAACGGTTAGTCAAAGGTAATTAATATTTTACGATTGTAAAATTTTGTAAGGATTATTTTAGAAAAAGTGATTTGGTAATTTGAAGATTTGAAGATTTGTCAATTTGAAAATTTTTTGATGTGCTGATGTATTGATGAAATTGAATGTGGAAGGTTGGGGATCGTGGCTTGTTGTTCATGGTTTAAGGTTCAAACGTTCAAGGATTGGCCTTTATATATTTAGTTAAGTCTAATCCAAAACGTTGTCATTGCGAGTGAAACGAAGCAATCTGCTAGCTATTGATAGATTGCTTCGGCCTTTGGCAATGACGGCAATTTATAAGTACGATAACCTCTGAACAAGGAAACCTGAATACTAACCTTCATCATTCGAAATTCGTTAATCAGTGATCGATATTCAAAAACCCTTACACTCACGGTTTTGGTAATTATACAGGGAACGGAAAATGGATTTATAAATGTTGTTGATTGATGATAGTAAAAAGTTGATGCCCTTTGGCCTTAGTGCTGCCGAGGCGGTATAAAAAGTGAATAGCGAATCACAAACAACGAACAACAATCCCCGGTCTAAACAGTGCCCTTTTGCTATGCTCTTAAAATACTCTGATAATTACAAAAATAGTAGACTACTGGCCTTTTCGGTGGTATTCGTGTTTTTCCATATTCTTTTGTATTTTTAACGTTAACTATAATAGAAACATGAAAACATCCCGGATAGTAAAATATTTACTTGCTTCTTGTTTCCTTTGTTTTGGTGCAACATTTGCCGGGGAGGTTTGTTTTAATCGGATTACGAAGGACGATGGCCTTTCCCAAAACTGGGTAAGATGCATTTACCAGGATGACGCAGGATTTTTATGGTTCGGTACGTCAGGTGGTTTAAACAGGTACGACGGACAGGAAATTAAAACCTATGAACTTGGAAATGTTAATATAAACGCGATAATTAAAAAAAACAGGAACGAGCTGTGGATTTGCAACGATCTGGGTGTATATGTTTATAAACTAAAGCAGGATACCATTGAACAATTCCCTCATTTAAAAGGTTATACTGTACTAAGCATCATTCAGGAAGCCGATTCAACAGTATGGTTAGGTACAAATACTGGATTATTCAAATATTCTCCGTTTACTGATAAAATACATGCGTATGGCTCAGATAACAATAAGAAAACAGGTATTCAAAACAGTTACATTAACAAACTGTTTCAAGACTCTGAAAATAACATCTGGATAGGTACAAAAAAAGGGCTGTATAAGTATGTTAAGGCAAGTGACACTTTTATCGGTTATCAAACTGCTGCTAAACCGGGGAGCCTTTCAGGAAACGATATTATGGCAATTTGCGAGGATCATCAAAACCGTATTTGGGTTGGTACGGCGAAAAACGGAGTTAACATTTTACTATCCGGGAACAATGATGTACATTTTAAAAAAATAGCAGATGGAGCGATCATTTCTCTGTTGGTTGACCACAAAAATATATTATGGGTAGGTACCGGCTCAAATGGAGGTGTATTTCAAATAGACCTTGGGGATTTTTCAATTGATGAATCACCAAAAATCATCAGGTTTAAAAAAAACCGTGGAAACCCCAGTAGTTTAAGTGATAATTCGGGTTTTTATATCTACGAAGATCGGTTAAATGATATCTGGATTGGCACCTACGGTGGGGGTGTGAATTATTTTAGTTACCGTAGCAAACAATTTTTTAAAATCCAGGAAGGAATTCATAAACAACCGTCTATCAAAAACAACCTGGTAAATGCAATTTGGGAAGAAGAAAAGTACCTTTGGATAGGAACAGAAGGGGGGCTGTACCAATTCGATAAACAAAAAAATAATACCCGGGAGTTTAAGTATGAAGAAAACAATACGACAAGTCTTTCTTCTGATCCGGTATACGCGTTATATAAAGACAGCCGTGGAAATTTTTGGGTTGGTACATGGACAGGTGGGTTAAACCTATATAATTACAGTAAAGGAACTTTCACACGTTTTGTACCCAATAAGAAACCCGGATCAATTAGCAGCGAAAATGTATTTTCAATATTTGAAGATTCACAAAATAATTTATGGGTTGGCACAATTGGAGGGGGGGTAAATAAGTTCAATTATGAAACCAGAACTTTTAAAACGTACAATCATGCCCCGGATAATCCCGAAAGCCTTTATTTCGACGTAGTACACGACATCAAAGAAACAAGGGATGGCCGTTTATTGGTAGCATCATATGGAGCACTAGATGTATTTGATCCGGGCCCTGAAAGTTTTTATCACTACCCTTTAAATAAATTTAGTGCAGATATTATTTCAAACAGATATATTATAACAATTTTCATTGATAGCAGGAACAATATATGGTTAGGTACAAACAACGGACTGATACTTTTTAATGAAGATGCCGCAAAAAGTATGCTTTATACCACGCAAGACGGTTTGCCAGGAAATACAATACAAGGGATATTAGAAGACAATGCTAAAAACCTATGGATAAGCACCGATAACGGGCTTTCACGTTTTAACCAAGCTGTTTTAAATCCAAACACGGCAGATTTTGTAAATTTTAGTGAACTCGATGGCCTCGCTGGAAATGATTTCAAAAGCAGGTCTGTTTTCAGGAACAACAGAGGATTTATGTATTTTGGTACCGCACAAGGCTTCAGTTATTTTCATCCTGATAGTATTGTCTTAAACCATGTTCCGCCCCAAATGGCATTCGTTGGTATGCAATTGTTACAATATAAGGTTAAAAATGACAATAAAGATAAATACATGGTTCGAAACATTAATACATTGGATAAAATTGAATTGCCTTATAATAAATCTGATTTTGTTATACATTATGCCGCGCTAAATTACTTAAACCCTCAAGATAATAAATATAAATACATACTCCGGGGCTATGATCCAGGTTGGGTTTATGCAGGGCAGCAAAGAAACGCTACCTACAAAAACCTTAAACCGGGCAAATATGAGTTTATTGTGTTTGGCTCCAATAATGACGGCGTTTGGGCCAATGTTCCCAAAACCCTGAAAATAAATATTAAACCTCCCTGGTGGAAATCAATTGTATTCAGGGTTTTCGAGGTAATTATGTTACTTGCAGCTATACTTGGTTTCTACAAGTTACGATTTAGAATATTGCAAATGCAAAAGAACAACCTACAGCTTGAGGTTACAAAACAAACACGTGAACTACTTGAACTAAATTCAATTTTAAAAGAAAGGCAAGAAGAAATAACTGTTCAAAACGCGGAACTTTCGAAACATAGGAATAATCTTGAAA
>JBNLCS010000727.1:0-5949 GCA_050303935.1 Bacteroidales bacterium | reverse complement strand
ATTAAAGATTAATTCTTTTTTCTTTTTGTTTCTTTCAATACCGCAATAGACCCCCTGAAAAAGAAATATGCACTGATACACATAATGGTGTGGCTTATATCAAAATGATTAAACCACGGGCTTATTCCCCATTTATTCATAAAAAATAAAGCCGAAAGGGCTGAAAAACCAACAGCAATTAAAAATAATTTACTTCCTTTTGATTTAGTTTTAATAAGTACATAAGTGCTAAAACTTGAAACAACAACAAGAAATCCGTATGCCGTGTGAACTTCAACATAAAAAAAGTTAAGCGTTATAAAAGTAATTGTAATAAAAGTGATTAGCTCAACAATATTTATCCAGGCAAAAAAATGGCCTACTTTGGGTTTAATTAAAGGCCTGGCATATTCAATGGCAGCCCTTTCAACCAATGCAACTGAAAACATACTGGTTAACCAGCCGGGTAATTTCCAAGGTGAAACCGGTAAACCCGTATTGTAATTAAATACATACAAAAAACCATGCCCTACAATACCACCTATGGCTGTGGCTATGCCCATTGATAAAAAGTAATACCTTAAATAAAAGCTGGTTTTATTATTTATGTGCATTTTAGATAATTTGTAAAAGAATAAAAAACACAACGCGGACACAACCAGGTCAGTTAAAGTGGTAACAGGTTCGTCAATTCTCAGGTTACCAAAGTATATTGAAGGTTGGGTAAATTCTTTCATAAACATAAATTTCTATACAAAGAAAGATATAAACTATGCAATAAACTAACAAGTTTTTAAACATAAAAAACAAACGAATATCTTATTTTATGAGAATTCTTATTAAATTAGCGTAAATAAAATCTTGTTATTATGAACTTTTTAGGCAACAATATTAAATTCTTGAGAAAAAAGAAAAGTATAACCCAAATTCAACTGGCACAAAAAATTGGTGTAAACAGGTCGATGATAGGAACATATGAAGAAGGAAGGGCTGAACCAAAAATGCAAACCCTTTTAAACATATGTCATTATTTCGATGTTGATTTAAACAGCATCATATTAAAAGACCTTACCAGATCAACTAATTTAAAATCTGTATCTGAAATTAAAGGGGAGCAATTAAGAATATTATCAATACTGGTTGATAAGGAAGATGATAATGAGTTAATTTCTGTAGTCCCCGTTAAGGCCAGTGCCGGTTACACATCAGGATATGGAGATGTTGACTTTATTGAAAGCCTGGAGAAATTTACATTACCGGTACCCGAAATTTCAAGAAATAAAACATACCGGGTATTTCAAATTAACGGTGACAGCATGTTACCAGTAAAACCGGGATCATACATCATTTGCGAATATGAACATGATTGGTACAATGTAAGCAATGACCAATGTTATATTGTGATAACCCGTGATGATGGAATTATTTATAAACGGGTAATAAATAACCTGAAAGACGGTCATTTGCTTTTAAAATCGGATAACCCGGAATACAAACCCTATAAAGTCCCCCCGGAAAATATTATCGAAATTTGGAAGGCGCTTGGTTATATAAGTTTTAGTTTACCTGATAAAGATGAAAATCAACCTTATCCCAGAACTATTGAAGATAAACTAGAAGAAATAAGAAATGAAGTGATAGAAATTAACAAAAAAGTGAAAGGCTGTGATTAATCGTTCCATAGTACATATGGACCTTGACACATTCTTCGTATCATGCGAAAGATTGTTTGACAGTAAGTTGAACAATAAACCCATTTTGATAGGTGGTACCAGTGATCGTGGAGTAGTTGCTTCCTGTAGTTATGAAACACGCGTCTTTGGTGTCCATTCGGGCATGCCCATGAAAATGGCTAAAAACCTATGTCCAGAAGCCGTTATTATAAGGGGGAATTCATCCACTTATTCAAAACTTTCACATGATGTTACCGATATAATAAAAGAAAATGTTCCTTTATATGAAAAAACATCCATTGATGAGTTTTTTATAGACATGACTGGAATGGACAAATTTTTTGGATGTTTTAGACTTGCTACAGGCATACGAAAAAAAATAATGAACGAAACCGGCCTGCCAATATCTTTTGGGCTCTCAATAAATAAAACAGTATCAAAAATAGCTACCGGTGAAGCTAAGCCAAACAACCAAATTGAAATTGGAAAAGGTAGTGAGAGAATTTTTTTATCTCCCTTATCAGTAAAAAAAATTCCGATGATTGGGGATAAAACATACCAAACACTACGAAACCTGGGGGTCCGTATCATTAAAACCATCCAGGAAATGCCAATTGAAGTAATGGAGAAGGTTTTTGGAATAAATGGCATAACCATGTGGAAAAAGGCAAATGGTATTGATAATACCCCTGTGATACAACATAACGAAAGAAAATCAATATCTACCGAAAGGACTTTTGAAAAGGATACTATCGATGTTGTCAAATTAAAAACAATTATAACTGCAATGGCTGAAAACCTATCATTTCAATTGCGTCAGGGGCAAAAACTTACATCATGTGTTACAATAAAAATCAGGTATTCTGATTTTAACACATATACTTTACAACAAAAAATACAATATACTTCTTCGGACCATGTAATAATACCCATTGTAAAATCGCTTTTTGAGCGTTTATACCAAAAGCGGTTACTGGTAAGATTAATTGGTATAAAATTCAGCGGATTAGTTAATGGATGTTTTCAAATGAGTTTGTTTGAAGATACCCTTAAATATTTTAATTTGTATTCATCAATTGATAATTTACGAATAAAATATGGTGAAAGGTCAGTAGTAAGGGCTTCTGGAATGGGAGCAAAAAACATTGGCAAAGGCAATAACCTATTTAATGGCGATTCTCCTCTTTTGCTTGCAAATAGAAAATCATAATTTAAATGGTAAAAACTATAACTTTTTACTTCTATTTTACGAAGAATAGATTAATTTAAATGTATCTGTTTAATATCAGATATAGAAATAAGTTTTAATGAAAAGAGGGGTTACTTACTTTTTATTTTTAATAACAGTTGTTACAAGTGCTCAATACATTGAAATGAGGTTTACCGATCCTTTCTCTGAAATTGGCCTGTCAAACAATAATGCTACTTGTATTACACAGGATACAATGGGGTACATTTGGATTGGTACACGTAATGGCCTAAACCGGTTTGACGGATATCAAAATAAAATATATCGACATGATTTTATGGATTCTAATTCCCTTATCAGTCAAGATGTAAAGCTATTATACAACGACTCAAAAGGACGATTGTGGATGGGGGCACGTAATGGTCTATGCTTATACCAACCTTTAACAGATAATTTTAAGCGCGTTGCGCACATGTTGGCCCCATGTGGCCTGTCAAACCTAGATATCATGCAAATTACCGAAGACCACAATCAAAACTTATATGTTGCCAATAGTTCTACAGTTTATATTTATGATGAAACTTCTCAAACGTTTAAAAATATTTATTCAATTAAACAGGGCGAAATATCTTCTTTTTTATTAGACCAACATGATAACTTATGGATAGGAACATTTAAAAATGGAGGGTTAATTTACTATAACAGGCATAACCAAAAAACATCATTATTTTTAAAAGACCCAAACAACCCAAACAGTATAAGCAGTAATTCGCCTATTAGCCTTGCAATGGCTGACGATAAGTTATGGATTGCAACGTACGATGGGGGCATCAATAGTTATAACTTACTTACCAAGCAATTCAAACACTATTTTAAAAATTCTGAATACGAAAAATATACCAGTAAGGTCTATGTTGACAATAACAAAAGAATATGGTCAATAGATATTACCGGTTTAAAACTTTATGATGAAACTACGGATGTATTTCATGGATATTATCCCAACAAAGAACTGGATTATTCAATCAAAAATATAGTTACATCCATTTTTCAGGATAAACAAAATAATTATTGGACCCTACATGCCGGAGATGGTGTAGGGTTAAGGGTACCCCCTAAAGGGTTTAATTACTTTGATACGACAAAAGAACGTTTCTGGTACCTTTCTTTTGAACGTGTTTCAACAATTACAGAGGATAAAAATGGTAATTTATGGATAGGAAACCCTGAAAATGGAATTAATATATTTAAATGGGCTGATGCCAAAATTGAAGTATATAACCACCAAATCGAAGACCCTAAAAGTCTTGGCAGCGGTGCCGTACATACAATATACCTGGATAATAAAGAACAAATTTGGGTAGGTACGCATAGAGGAGGGTTGCAGTTATTTAACGAGGAAACCAATAGTTTTATAACCTTCAAACATGACCCTAAAAACCCCAGCAGCATTGCGAATAACGACATAAGATCAATTGCCCAGGATAAAGAAGGAAATTACTGGATCGTAACCCATGGTAAAGGGCTGGATAAGTATGATCCTGCAACAAATAAATTTTATCATTATACAAATGCAAATAGCAATTTATCAAACGATTATGCATTCCAGGTACTTGTTGACCGTAATGAGAACGTATGGGTTGCAACGGTTTGGGGATTAAACCTGTTAAATAAAGAGACAAAGAAATTTCATAATTTTTTTCATTATCCCGATGTTGAATCAACCATTAGTTCAAATGAAATAAATTGCATTTATGAGAATATAAATGGCAACATTTGGTTAGGTACTTCGGATGGATTAAATTTATTTATAAAAAAAGACAGTACTTTTAAATGTTACAAAAAAGGATTTGTTAATACGAACATTGCAACAATTTTGCAAGATGTTATAGGTTATTTTTGGTTAGGTACCATGGATGGTATTGCTGTTTTTGATACCACCACCATGTATTACCGCAATTTTGATGAGGGTGATGGTTTATTGGCTAATGAAATATACTACAGATCAGGGTACAAGAACCCGGGTAACATGTTTTACTTTGGAAGCAAAAATGGGGTGATCAATTTTAACCCTAACCAAATAATATATAATAAACAACCTCCAAATGTTTATATAACTAAATTAAAAATATTTAACAAAGAAATAGAAAAGTATGGTAAAAATAGTCCGCTTAGTGGGCAAATCAGTCATATAAATGAAATAAAATTAGATTATAAAGATAAAGTAATAACATTCAATTATGTAGCATTAAATTACATTACCCCGATTAAAAATAAATATAAGTACAAACTTGTAAATTTTGACAAAGAATGGATTGATGCCGGAACTAAACGTGAAGTAACCTATACAAACCTAGACCCCGGGAAATATGAATTTAAGGTAATCGCATCAAATAATGATGGTATATGGAATACTAAAGGCGATAGTATTAAAATAATTATCACCCCCCCTTGGTGGGAAACAACCTGGTTTAGAATATTGACAATATTTTATATCCTGCTGGTTTTCGTTTTGATTTACCTATATCGTACCAAACAATTAAGAAAGCAAAAATATGTATTGGAAGGGTTAGTAAAAAAAAGAACAAAAGAACTGATAGAAAAAAATCACCAACTTGAACTACAGGCAGACGACTTAAATAATATAAATACCTTACTGGAAGAAAGGCAACAACATATTATTGAACAATCCGAAGAGCTTAAATCCCAAGCTGAAAAATTGTCCGGTACCAATAAAGAACTTAAGTTAGCCAATTCTACAAAAAACAAATTATTTTCAATAATAGCACACGACCTAAAAGATCCATTTAACACAATCTTAGGCTTTTCTGATTACTTAACAGATGAATTCAAAAATATTGAAGATGATGATAAAATAAAAATAATTGAAACGATAAACATATCCTCGCAAAGAGTACATGCTTTACTGGAGAACCTTTTAAAATGGGCCCAGGCACAAAACAATGCTATTCAGCTTAAAAAGACCAATGTAAATGTCCTAAAGCTCGTTCAAAACAGCTATTACGTGTTAAAAGATAATATTTACGGGAAAAAAATTGAACTGATGTATAATATACCTGAAGACTTAACCATATACATTGATGAAAA
>JBNLCS010000726.1:0-4415 GCA_050303935.1 Bacteroidales bacterium | reverse complement strand
GGTAATTGCTACTTAAAACAATATCAACAAAAACATCAAGATATGCTGAAAAGTCAAGGTTATTTTGCCAGGCAGCAGAAACCAATGCCTGCAAGCTATGTTTTTTTTTGGCTCCCCTAATTGATTCTACAATCACCTTTGTAGCCTGCTGATCTTTTATATCATTGAAAAATTTCACACATTCTTTATGCACTCCATCATCCTCGCTAGATTCCATAACTTGGGCAACAACCATAACAGCTTCTGGCTTTCCGCTCTCCCGTAATGATTTTATACCTTCAATAATTTTTTGATCATCTCCCGATTCAATTTTCTTTACTGCCTCTTTATAAATAATATTATGGTACATTTGCTCCTAAAAATATTTTTCTAAATCCTGATTCTATTACTGACAAAATTCACCTACTTTTTTTCCGGCCTCAGCCGATCCCATTTCCGTAGCTTTCTCCCAATCGTAACAAGCACCATTATACTGTCCTAACCTCAATCTTACATACCCTCTCTGAAGGTAAGCCAAAGGATTATATGGATCCAGGTCCAGAGACATGGTAAAATCATCGTATGCCTGTTTATATTGTTTGTTTTTATAAAAACCTTCGCCCCTTGAAAAATAACCACTGGCCATACCTGGGCTTATTTCAATCACTTTTGTAAATTTGTCAATCGCTTTAACATATTGTTGGTTATTGTAATATATTTCACCACAAATGGACAACGCCTTTACATCATCAGGTATTAAACTGAGATAGGTTTCAATATCTTTTATTGCTTGTCCATATTTTTCTATACCATTCAATACCAAAGATTTATCAATATACAATTCAATATAATCATCTGATAATTTCAATGCCCTGTCAAAATCTGAAAGTGCCTTCTTATATTTTTCTATTTGCAGATAAGCCCTTCCACGATTGATAAAATACTCTACCTGTCTTTTATTAATATCTATAGCCCTATCGTAATTGGCAATCGCGGCTTTTGGATTTTTAAGGCTACTATATACTTCTGCCCTGGCAGCATATAATTCATGCGATCGTTTATAATTTTTTAAACTTTTGTCAGCTTCCTGCAGGGCTTCAAAATAATTTCCAGAATTATTTAGATATTTTATTTCCTGGATTTTTTTCTCACGATCACTATACCAATCATTTTGCCATAATTTCTTCCAAACCTCACTATCCTCAATGTTCTTAAATTTTTCATCCAACCTGATCTCATTTTCAGGCAATTTAAATTTAGATTTTAAATGTAGTTCAAGATAATATACCGATTTTTCTGCTTCGTTTTGTATGGCATACAATTGTGCCATGGCATAGTTTGCCATCCCCTTATTTTTTTTATTCAGCTCTGTAAATTTGTTTAGGGCTAAATCATATTTCCCCAGCTCCATATAGGACCTGGCCAAATTTAACATTGCTTCCGGACTACTATTATTTTCAAGATACTTGGTATATAAGGTTACTGCCTCCTGAAAATCCCCCTTATTAAAATGAACAAGGGCCTGATGATAAAATGACGGCTTTTCCTGGGCAAAAACAATTACCGGAAACAATATGCTTAAAACAAGTATGTATGTTAATTTTCTCATATGTTCAAATTAATCTACAGGCACAGTAATATTTGACTCCCCGTTGTAAACATGTATAAATCCTACCAAGTTTCTCGTAACAGTACCAATTAGCCTGTTTTCAAAAACCTCGCAAGTATAATAATAAACACCTGAGGATACAATATTATTGTTTTTATAATACCTTCCGTCCCAGTTTATATCAGGATCATTTGTTTCATACACCAACATACCCCATCTGTTAAAAATTTGCATGTTAACATTTTTCACATATCCATTCGGATTAATTGAGGTATAAACATCATTATAACCGTCATTGTTTGGTGTGAAAATATTAGGTAATTCATATCCCGAACATTCATCAACGCAAACTTTTGCTGATAAATCACTTTCATTGTTAAATGAATCAACAGCCGAAACTGCATAACAACCTGCCGGGCCTGATTCAGGGAAATGATAGAAAAAAGTATCCAATGGGTTTGATACAACGGCTACTTCTTCAAGTTCTCCTTCCAGCGTACTGGCATAAAAAATCCGGTATTGAACCACATCATCCGCGCAAAAATTATTCAAGTCGTTCCATTGCAAATGGTTTGTGAGGCTATCGCAAATAGTTTTAACCATCAGATCAGGAGGGCATGGCGGGAAAGTATCAATGGGTACACCACAGTTATAATGCGACCAGTTTTCATTGACAAAAATCGCCGAATCAATCATACGCCATCCCTTGCTTTTCACTTTATAACAGTATTCCTTACCATTATTTAAACCATCAACAATATAAAACGGTTCATTAGTAAAACCTACAGAATCATATGTATCATTTTCGGTATCATAAGAATAAACGGTATAAGATGTATTGAGCCACGGGACATCTTTCACAAAATCCAGGTATAAAGCATTATCCATTCCTATAATTTCAGGATATAACGAAGATGCTGTTTCCGGATTTCCAATCAAAAACCTGTTTCCTACCTCATTATTATATATTGCTACCTCATAGGAATAAGGGAATTCCACGGTATTAATGTTTGAATCTGTATATGTAGTATCATTCAAACTATCAGCTGTAAAAGAATATATCCCGGTTAAATTTTCACCACCGAGGTTATCAGATCTTGAAATTATTACTTCAAAAGGACCTGTAGCCGGAATTGTATCAAGCTGCCTTGGTTTAATCCACGATAAAAAAATTTCTCCATTCACCTCATCAATGTTTGTAACACTAACATTCAATATTGGAGGAACTCCGGGAAGCAGCACTGCGCAAGCTTCATTGGATACAACACTCAAGGCACCATCTTCATATTCTGCAGCAACAACATAACAATACTCAATTCCCTGGGCAAGCCCTCTGCCATTGTCATTATCTATATATGTTGATATTGAAGCTCTTTCTGTCTTTCCAATAAAAACAAATCCACTTTCTGGCGAAATACCCGTATAGCAACTATCAGGTACAGAAATACCTGATCCTACCCTCCTAAAAACATGATAGCCCACAATTTTTTGACAATTCTGAGCTTCCCAGGTCAATTCAATTTCAGAGCTTGTCGGTTCCGCTTCCAGATTCTGAGGTGGCGGACCAATAACACGAATTA
This sequence comes from Bacteroidales bacterium, assembly GCA_050303935.1. GTDB lineage: Bacteria > Bacteroidota > Bacteroidia > Bacteroidales > JBNLCS01 > JBNLCS01. The sequence continues at coordinate 1,247 of JBNLCS010000726.1, read as the reverse complement.
AAAAATTATCAATATCTACCAGAGAAATATCACTATTTAAATCAGTACTTTTTAAAACTATGTTGTAGGGCAACTTACGAACATGGTCACAATGTGTTAACCAGTTAAAATGAGACCCTTTAATACCAAAAGTATCAATTAAAGAAGTTATTTGAGGTTTATAGCTGATCTCAAATGGGCCACCGATAAATTCATGTTGGACCCTGTCCTGGTCCACATCGGTTGTATAAACATCAAAATAAACCGAATCACCAGCAATAACACAAAACTCAGGTATGGCTTCATTTACAGGCGGGTTATTGGTAGTTTCATACACCTCAACCTGCATGTCTCGTAAAATATTTCCAATTTTTATTCCATTTCGCCATTCTTCTATATCAATTGCACTATTATAAATTCCTGTATCCACCGGGGTGTCCCAAATTAAATTGCCATAAACCGGATCAATGTATAAAGGGCGGTTAGATGCCTCGGGAAAAGTATACCTGGAAAGTGGCACACCATTTTCACCTCGACAAATACTCAACCTATATGACAAGCTATCGCCATCACTATCGTAAGCAACAGGGTTATGTACAAAAACATGCCCCCTTGCAGCTTTATCAATTGGCAGACTAAGCAATACAGGGGTATTGTTTTTTTCAAGTTCAGGTGATATCATGATAGTTGTTGAAATCGAAAACACCACATTTACAGAATTCGGAATATTAATTACCCCGAAATTCCTGTTAGGGTCTTGCACAACTACTTCATAAATTCCCGGCCCCGGAAACGTATGAATTGTGTCGTACACATTCAATTGATAAAACCCTGGAAGCTTTACAGTTTCGTTACGAAAATAAGGTGTTCTTCTAACTTGTGAGATTGTGTTATCCCCCCAGTCAACTTCCAGTTCAGGCCTGTCAGCAAGACTTAGGGTATATGTAAAGGTTTTTATTGTTATTCTGTACGTTAAACCCGATACCTGCTTAAAAGTAATCTCCCCTGCCCTGTTATGGGTTGCCTTCATTGGGATTATCAGCAAAAAAAGGGTAACAAAAAGTAATATATTTTTTTTCAATCTCATTCTTCTCTACCTGAAATGTTCACATTAATTTTATAATTATCTTTATCTAATAAATAACCTTCTAAAAAGCCAGAAGTTTTTATAAATACAATATTCTTTTGTTTTAAATTAACATCAAGCAGCAACAAATTTCTTACCAAAACAGAATCAATTTGAATATTTATTTTTTGGTTAAAATACA
>JBNLCS010000725.1:0-1731 GCA_050303935.1 Bacteroidales bacterium | reverse complement strand
TCTTACAACTGGGAACTGTACGAGGATTGCCTGGAAGAATTTGAAAGGGGTTATCCCATGTTGAAACATGACGGCATGTTCCTGGTAAATTACGGTAAAGCCCTTTCAATGGCAGAAAAGCACAAGGAAGCTATTGAAATGCTTACGTATGCACAAAATTATCTGACAAATACCATTGTTTTCACGGCTATGGGAGACAGTTACAAAGCGCTGGGGGAAACGGAAAAGGCCGAAAAAGCATATTTCCGGGCGTTAAATATGATCCCCAGCAGGTTCTATCCGAAATATTTGCTGGCAAAATTGTATGATGAAACCGGACAAAAGGAAAAGGCCATTGAGATGGCACAGGATATACTAAAAATGGAAGTTAAGATTGAATCAACGGCTGTGGAGGAAATAAGAAATGAAATGGAAATATTAATTAAAAACAACAAAAAATAATTTATGAGGGACTCTTTCTTCCTTTGCATACCTTTGGGTAACCTTTGTGAACAACCCTTGAAGTTACAATTATTTGCTATGCCACAAAGTTGCACAGAGCTTTCACAAAGTGCCACCGAGAAAAGAATAAGGAATATGATTGAAAATGAACTATCTAAAAAAATAATTGGTTTTGCAATAGAGGTACATAAACAATTAGGACCGGGATTATTGGAATCCGCTTATCAGGAATGTTTGTACTATGAGTTAAAACAAGCTGGGTTAAATGTAAAAAAAGAATTACCAATGCCCATAGTTTATAAGGAAGTCAAACTTGATCATGGTTACAGAATTGATCTTTTGGTTGAAGAAAAGGTTGTGATTGAAATTAAGATAGTTGAAAATTTAAATGATGTACATACGGCCCAAGTCCTAACTTATTTGAAACTTGGGGACTATAAACTTGGGCTACTACTTAATTTTAATGTTTCAGTCTTAAAAAATGGAATTAAAAGAATAATAAATTATAATCTTAAATGAATATTTAAAAAGAATTTTAATATGACGTATATTGGATATGAAAGTAGATTTTCGTTAATTGGATTTGGTACAATTTGGTGTTTTAGCGCTTTGGTAGCATAACAAAACATCTATGAAAACTAAATGGATAACCCAAAATAAAATTTGAACAGTCAATAGATGTTAAAAAAGAAACGTAAAAATACAAACCTAAAAAAAGGAGGATTAATTAAATATATCTTAATCACCATTTTAGTTGCATTGATAATACGAATGTTTATTATGGAGGTTTACCTTGTCCCCTCCGGTTCCATGGAAAAAACCATTTATCCGGGAGAGGTGATTTTGGTAAATAAACTGGCTTATGGGGCACGGCTGGGGATTAATCCTGAAAATGGCAAAGAAACCAGAGTGCCCGGGATTTCAAAGATTAGGCAAAATGATATTGTTGTGTTCAATTTTCCGGAAGATGATACCATATACATGAACCGACCGGATATAAACTATCATGATCATAAAGGTAGGCATGGCCATAGCAATTCAATAAACGATACTGCAAAATATGGGCCGTTACTATATTTGCCTGTTAAATCCAGACAACCCTATGTTAAACGTTGTATTGCTTTGCCGGGAGATACCATACAAATAATTTTCAACATTGTTTTTGTTAATGGACAGTATGTACTGGGCAACAAGGAATATTGGAAATATCTTAATGATTCGGTTACAAATAATCCTTTTGATTATTTACTAAACTATTATACTCCGGTAAAGAAAGAAAGGAAAGCTTAT
>JBNLCS010000724.1:0-8832 GCA_050303935.1 Bacteroidales bacterium | reverse complement strand
ATCAACCGATCCATATCCACGAATCAATATATTTAAGTCCTCTTTTCCGGGCCATCCGTCGCGTTGGTTAATCGCCAAGCCGGGTAGCTTACCCTGAAGGGAGGTTGCAACATTAATCGAAGGGTTTTGAGTAATTTCACCCCCGCCAACATTTGACACAGAACCTGTTAATGTTGCTTTTTTTTGCGTTCCATATCCAACCACTACAACATCGCTTAATACCAAAATATCCGGCATAAGGCTTACATTAATTTCCGTCTGATTTCCAACGGCAACATTCTCACTTAGATAACCCATAAAGGAGAAGGTAAGAGTAGCCTCAGGACCTGCCTGAATCTCATACTTACCATTTATATCCGTAGTAGTACCAATAGTTGTACCCTGAATTACTACGTTAGCCCCTACTAAAGGCCCTCCATTTTCTTCAGTTACCGTGCCTTGTATCATTGAAGACTGTCCAAAGCACCAGAGCGAAAATAAAAGCTGAGGTAACATAAATAACGTTACCCTGGTTAGTTTGTTTCTTTTCATAATTGTTTAGTTTAATAAATTAGTGAATATCAAAAATAATTTTAATATTAGAATTAAACAAATTTAGACGCCTGTTATATTAAACACGAAAGGAGATGTTGAAGAAAATATCACTCTGGTTGAAAACCAACGATACTAACGTTATAATTTTAACCCTGAAAAATGTGTTCATTTTAAAAAATCGTCATTTATGATGAAAAATTGAAAACTTTGTTAAAACACAAACAAAATCAATTTAACTGCAAATAATTTAAGTTCATGAAAAAAACGGACATACCCAATAGCATGCCCGTTTAAAATTCAACACCGACACTAGTTAGAGAAATAATAAGATAGGATAAGAACAAACGAAAAGAAGCCATAAAACAACGGCAGCTTTTCGTATATTTTTATTACGTTTTCTTATAAAACTATTCACATTTGTAAAAAAATATAATAGCACTATTTTTTTTGAAACGTTATTGCCTGATTAATTCATTCAATTTTTCATCATACTCAAGGGGCGACAAATAAATAACAAAACCTCCACGTCTTAGCATTTTTACTTCAATAGAACTGGATTGGTCAATTACCATGTATTGCGTATTGAAATCCTGATCATGTTCCCCATCTGAAATTAACGTTAGTTTATATTGCTTGCCACTTGGTAAAAAGCTGAATCCAATATTTTGTCTTTTTTCTCGGTTTTCAGCATTAAGTCCACCAATAAACCAACTATCATTTTTTTGGCGGGCCAACACAACATTACGGCCTGGATAACCATCCAATAATTTAGTATTATCCCATGATGCTGGTACTTTTTTAAGAAATGAAATTGCGGCATCGGGTAATTTATAATATCCTTCCGGTCTGTCAGCCATATGCTGGAGCGCTGATTCAAATACCACACTAAGCGCTAATTCATGGCCATATGACGTTATATGGGGATATTGTGAATTTGTAAATGTAACAGGAGTATAATCCATAGACCCGACAACATTTCTTGTAAAGGGAAGTATAGTATTATGTTCCGGTGCCGCAGGTGTTAAATCAGGGCCGTTGTTATACCATTCAGCCCCTCGTACAGCTTCATACGTTACAAGGTTTGGATATGTTCGTGCCCATCCCCTTGGAACCAGGCAGCCGTGAAAATAAACCAACATTTCAAATTTAGCAGCATCCTCTAAAATATCAAGATAATAATCAATCATAAATTGTTTCTCACTCAGAAAAAAGTCTACTTTAACACCGGCAAAGCCTGTCTCTTTCAACCATGTAAACTCTTTTACACGACTTTCATGGGTTTTCATCCGGTCTACTGGTGTAGCCCGGATCCATTTAAACATACTTGAATTATACCATAATAAAGGTTTCACACCTTTTGAAAGAATATACTTTGCAGCATCTTCAACATTCCCCCCATTGCCCATAGCATCCCACTCCCAATCAAGCAAGGTATATGGCCAATCCATGGCAGCTGCTAAATCTGCAAATTCACAAACAGTCTGAAAATCTTTGGTACCATGATTGTTCGACCAGTAGTTCCAGGATACCAACCCAGGTTTAATCCATTCAGTATTTTCCAATACACAGGGAGTAGAAACATCATCAATAAGAGTTGATTCCACAATATCAGCAAGCTGCCCAATTATAATTACACGCCAGGGGGATTTCCAAGGAAGCGTTATAGTAGGTTTGGCTTCCCCTTCCCCTTCATGTTGATATGGAATCGTAACCTTATATTCAGGACTTTTATCAAGATTACTTAATTTTGTAGCACAATAATTTCTGTCAACATCAGCTTCATGAATAAGGTACCAGCATGAATTTTCTTTGGTTTTAAAAAGTGCCGGGTAACACCAGTTTTCCTGAACACTCCCATCAATCATGTTTTTGTATAATCCTTCATTAGACAAATCAAATTTTTCTAACCATCTATCCGTGCTATCAGGAATTGAATAGGCTGTCATTTCATCATTTATAACATAGGAACCTTCATTCTCAGGAAAAACATATCTGAATGCCAAACCATCGTTATATGCCCTTACCACCAAATTAAGTTTTGCTTTATCAGGATTCTCAAAAAACAGGGTTATTTCATTGGCAGCATTATCGCATATGGACCTTTTGCCATGTAATGCAGTATAATGTTCATTAATTTGTTGTTGTTTGCCCGTTTTTAAAAGTTTCAATTGAGCTAAAAAATCCTGATCACTTCTTGATAATCCCAAATCGATCTTAGGTATGATTTCACTAACCCGTTTATTATCCAGGTATCCAACTTTTATATACCATTTTCCAATATTATTTTCTTGCTCACATGTAAGTGTCACATGAACTTTTTTATTTGGAGATTCCAAAGATATTTCTTTTGAATACACCCAATTTAAATTGAGTATAAAAACTATTGCAACTAAACCTGTTTTAATGCTTTTGTATTTCATCGTATTAATGTATTATATTCAAGATATTTATGCCCAATCCTGGTATGGAATTACCTAATCTGGATTGGTCACTTAATGTTTTATTTAACTTACAACTTTATTGTTAATTGTTCTCCGGAATAATTAATTTCCTTGTCATACGGTTGAGTTCTCTCCAAACCTTCGGCTTTGGCTTCACTCACCATAAGTATGTTGAATTTTCTTTTCGAAAGCATTCCGGGAAAAGAACCTTCCCTTTCACTGATTATCAATTCCCTGTTTTTATTGTTCCAATGGAAAGTGATGGTTGTATAAATTCCTTTTTCATAATTATAATTGTCATTTTCATCTTCAAACAAAGTAAAAGTTCCATCGGCACCTTCATAAATTCGAATTTCGAGTTCACCCAGTTCTTTCTCTCCTGTATATTGTGTAACAGGGCCTATGGGAAGTATTGATCCTGCTTTAACAAACAGTGGTATTTTATCTATAGGGGCTTTGGTTGTTACTGTTTGTCCCCCATTAAGTTGTTTGCCTGTCCAGAAATTATACCATTTAACATTTTTTGGTAAATAAACATTCCAGTCGTTTATCCCTGCCTCTGTAACAGGTGCCACTAGAAATGACTTTCCAAACATGTACTCATAAGGCTGGTCAATCGCTTCTACATCTTCTCTAAAATCCATAACCAAAGGCCGCATCATAGTAGATCCATTCTTTGTCACCTGCCAGGCTTCCGAATAAATATAAGGTATAAGCCGATACCTTAGGTTCAACATTGTTCGCATACTTTCTTCCACCAATTCCCCAAATTTCCAAGGCTCGGTTTCTGACATGTAACCATGAATACGGAAAATAGGATTGAAAGTTCCCCATTGAAACCACCTGGTTAATAATTCGCGAAAATTTTCATTGGTATATTGCGACCAGCCCGGGCGGAAAAATCCACCAATATCTGTTGTCCAATAGGGCAACCCTGTAATATTGTAATTCAACCCGGCTACAATTTGTCTTTTGTACGCATCCCAATTTCCACCAATGTCTCCCGACCAGTTAATAATCCCATATCTTTGTTGTCCAAGAAAAGCAGACCTTGTTAGGATGCAAACCCGTTTTTCAGAAGTTGTTTCACGCTGACCTTCGTAAACAGCCTTGCTTACCATTAACGGGTACGTTAAACGATAGAAATCGCCTAAACCAGCGTATGTAATTTCTCCCTTCAACGCATCATTTTCCGGTTCAACAGCATCCATCCACCAAGAATCAACACCATTGTCAAACATATTGATTTTAAGCGTATTCCAATATTCCTTCCTGGTTTCAGGATTGAAATAATCTAACCATTTAGTACCCGGAATAAAGCGTTCTTTTTCAACGTATTCTTTTCCAATTTCTGAATTTTTATCAGGATTTGACCATATTGAAATATTAAAATGGGCATTTAAGTCATGAATTTCCTTAATAAAACCTGACGGATTGGGATAGTTAGTCTTGTCAAACTGTGGGACCCCCCAGCCCCTGCTACCCCAGTATTGCCAATCCTGAACAATTACATCCATGGGTAATTTCCTTTCCCGAAATTCTTTGACCGTTTCAACCAATTGCTTACCCGAAGAATAACGTTCACGACATTGCCAAAATCCATACGACCATTGAGGAAACATAGGTACATTCCCCGAGAGGTTTCTATATGAAGCAATAACACTATCTGCCGATGGCCCATAAAATACAACATAATCCAGCATTTTTGCAACCGGCGACCTGAATATTGTTGTATTGTCTTTACGTTTCCAGGATAATTTTGGGGTATTGTCTGATTTACATATTAACTGGACCTGATGCTCACCCGATTTCAATTCAACCAGCGTACCAGCCGTTGGAGGTAACCACATATTGGTTTGATCAAAAACGGGCTTTTCGTCAATGGTTACAAAATGTCGGTTACCCATACCTCCCAAATCTAAAAATATAGAGTATTCCCCATCTTCAGGAATTGTGAATTTGCCCAGATAAAGTGACTGGTTTTGAGAAACTTTTTGTGTTCCAGCAGTTGTAGTAACCTCAGCCATTTGATCGTCTCCCGATGGTTGTTCCTGTTTTTCGAGCGTGATCATATTGTCAGCCGGGTTAAAATCTGTTAAACCATATTGGTGCCAAAGTATTCCATACCCATTACTGGAATAAACAAAAGGCAAAGCTATTTGTGAATTAACCTGGGTTAAACGGCGGCTTATACCTTTCAAGTTATAGTTTCCATCCTGAAACTGCCCCAATCCAAAAATATACTCATCTTCACTTGAATTAAAACCTTGCTGTGCAAAATAGCACCTTTCATCCATTATAGAATCAGGTTTTAACTTTCGGCTTCCGGCACTCTCACTCAAAAATACTTTTCCTGAAGCATCAGTATACGACAGGTCACCTGTTTTCTTATCAACTAGTACATGAATATTCTTTCCCCTTATTTCAATCCTTGATCCATTTTCGGATACATCAAAATCAGGAACCGTAATTTCCGATGTTAATATTAATTCAGGTAAACTTTCCAAGGTATCTTTCATATATTTGATTCTGACTGCATTATGTGCAACAGGATATATTCCCAGCGTTCCTTCCAAGATATTAACAATAACGCCTTCTTTCGTTTTTTCAAAACCTTTAACCGCTTTATCGTTACAACAAATCATTAGGATACTGATAATGAATAAATGTATTAACTTACGTTTCATCTTTGATAATTTATAGTTATATGATTCTACTGGCACAAGGGACTTTTTTCAAATTGAACAGACAAAAAATTAATTATTGGCAGCAAAACATTTTTGTTGGCAATACATTTCCAAATTGATAAATTCATGATGTTTTCAAGTATTTATGCCTTCAAAATTAAAAATGTTTACAAAACTGTTTTTAAAAACAAACGTTGAACATCGTTCTTTACTTCAATTACTAAAACACCCTGAAAACGGTTAATATATTCTTGTTCTGAAGTAGCAATAAATGATTTAATTTTTTGGCCAAGGCAATTATATACTATAATGTTATCCCCCTTGTTAATTCCCGTCAAATACACATTATTGTTATCGTTTACTATGATAACGGGAGTCTTTTTCAATATGTATTTAGATGTTGATGTTGTTTGCTCAGTAAATTTCCACCAATTTATGTTTAACAAAAAACCTCCACTTCCAGTAAACACTAAATAAAGATTATGAAGACCTGAAACACCTGAAACATTGCATGATTTTGTTTCCCAGGATTGCCACCCCCCGGTACCTGAAACATTGCATGTTCCAATTAATTTACCGGTAGGGCTATCAAGCCGTAATTCTATTTTCCCTCCACTTGATGCTGATGAAACCCTGGCTTCAAAAAAAGATGCCCCATCACCAAAATCAAGGCCATCAAATTTAACCCAATCACCATTTTCAATAAACCCTACATTCAAACCTCCCCCTGTATCATTACAACTTTCAGTTTGTATACCTGATTGGTCTGAATAATCTTCTATCTCGTTCTTAATATATGGGCTACGGTTGGTAACTTTTACAGTAATAATTGTTGATTTGGAATCACCCAGTTCACCTTTATAACTAACCTCTATATTTATTTCACCTTCACTTTTGGCACTTATTATTCCCTGTGAAGATATAGTTGCAACACCGGGACCCGGATTGTCAAAAGAAACTTTATCGGTTACAATTTCCATATGTCCATCATAATATTCTGCTGATATTTCGACTGTAGTTGAACTTCCTGTTAACAATTCAACTGTAGAATTACTTACATGAACGTGATTAACTGCGAGTTCACTTTCTAAATTCTTTATAATCAACTTAACTTCATCCGTTTTTCCATTGTAATTTGCCTGGACAGTAACCTCTCCGTAGTTGATACCTTTAACCGTACTGTCTGTTATTGATAGTATGTCCTCCTGGTCATAGTCAAAAGAAGTTTCCAACGTTATATCCTCACTGGAACCATCTGTATAAATTGCTAATACAAAAATATTGGTTTCATTATACCCTGTTAAAGTATCTAGTTTATACGAATCAACAAAAGCATTAATAGCATAAAGATCATGTGTATTACTTTTTTCAATGAATTGCCATTTATCAAAATTGAAAAAATCTTCTGATCCTGCCCCATTAAATACAAAACATAAATCGTGAACACCTGTATCTCCCTTAATATAAGCTATTTCATCCATCCATATTTCATTTCCACCTGTATATGACACAGGAACAGACCCTATAAAGGTCCCATTATTTTCATCCTGATATATTTCAATTTCCCCTCCTTTTGAGATTCCCGATTTTGCACCAAGTGAGATAGAAGCAATAAAAGCACATGCCCCATTCTGACCAAAATCTACACTACGTACTTTGATATAATCATTGTTATTAATATCTGTAACATACATACCAATTTTACTATCTCTCTCTGTTTCTATACCCTCTTGCCATGCAATGGTTTCAGCCTGGTTCCACTGATAGGGATTCAGGTTAGAAACGCTTTTCACAACACCTGTTTTAGTAGGTGTAATTAAAGGAATAGACCCATCTTCGTTAAAAGTAAATTCATCAACACATACCGAACGCTTAAAACCTCCTCCTCCCGGTAATGCGGCATTGTGATAAAATAAAAAAGTTCTTCCCATATAATCTATAAGTCCGGGATGATTTGTAAATGCACCCCTGTCTGCAATAACATGCATTATGGTATCCTGATATTCCCATGTGCCTGTTAAACTTGTGCTGGTTGAATATGCAAGATGCTCAGGAACCCCACCTGCCGGATATAACAAATAATATAAATCGTTTCGTTTGTATAACCAAGGTCCCTCCTCATAAGATGTTAGCCTGTCTTCATTGTTTTCGCGCGGGCCAAAACTTTCTACAGTTAACGGAACCTGAACAACTCCGGTTGTTTCATCAAAAGAAATCATATCTTCATTTAATTTGACATAATACAGGTCAGGATTACCCCAGAATAAATAAGCTTGATCATCATCATCAATAAAAACTGTTGGGTCAATATATCCTAAACCGGTTGTTAAAGGACTTCCGATGGCATCACTAAATGGCCCTGTTGGACTATCAGAAACCCCAACCCCGATAGCATTCCCACCATTTTTTTGATTAACAGGTACATAGAAATAATATTTGCCGTTTCTGTATATACATTGACCTGCCCATGCGTCTCCTCTTGCCCATTTAAAATCTGTATATGATAAAACCGTTCCATGATCGGTCCAGTTAACCATATCCACAGAGGAATAGCACTTCCAGTCATTCATTGTGAAAAAATTATTTACGGTTTCATCTTCATCATGCGTAGTATAAAGAAAAACCGTATCATTGTGTACCATTGGAGCCGGATCGGCCGTGTAATTCGTTTGAATAATGGGGTTTTGGGAATATGCTAAAGAATAGAAAAACAATGTAAGTAAAGAGAATACCGTTATTTTTATTGTCCAGTTATACATTTTAAACCATTTTACGTTATTGAGATTAATACTATTAATAAGCATTAATTTTATTGGTTTAAAATAAGTAAAACAATTTATTTAACAAAATTTAAACAGTCCCTGAAATTTCATAAAATGTAATTGTTTGTATTATATTAGAAAAATTATATCTCCCTAAAATGTTTTGGGAGATATAATTTACGAAGAATCTTTTATTCTTTTATAAATTTGCCTTTATAAAAATTGCTATTTTCCTTAATCTCAACAAAATACATACCTTTTTCAAAATTGGCAACATTCAAGAAAGAAGAGCTTATAACTTTTTCTTCAACTAGCTGACCTGTAATATCATATATTCTTACAACAGCATCTTGAAAATCTTTGCTAAAATTCAACACATCCATAACTGGATTTGGGAATGACCGAAGA
>JBNLCS010000723.1:0-6679 GCA_050303935.1 Bacteroidales bacterium | reverse complement strand
TATGGAAAGTATTTCAGCACGGATAAAAAGTCTAGCCTCATCAGCAACTATAGAGATGAACCGGAAAAGTATTGAATTAAAAGCGAAGGGTGTAGATGTAATAAACTTAAGTGTGGGGGAACCGGATTTTTTTACGCCTGATCATATAAAAGAAGCTGCTAAGAAAGCTATTGATGATAATATATCTTTTTATCCACCTGCAGCAGGATTCCAAGATCTTAGAAAAGCAATTTCATTAAAATTAAAAAGAGAAAATAACCTGGTTTATTCTCCTGATGAAATAGTTGTTTCAATTGGTGCAAAAAATTCTCTGGCAAATGCCATTTTGTGTTTGGTTGACAAAGGGGAAGAAGTGATTGTTCCTGCCCCATACTGGGTTACTTATACTGAATTAGTGAAACTGGCAGAAGGAAAAAATGTGGTTATTAATGGAAGTATTGACAATAAGTTTAAGGTCAGCGCTCAACAGATTGAGGATGCTATTACACCCAAAACTAAAGCCTTATTGTTATGTTCCCCTTCAAATCCAACAGGAGCAGTTTATACAAAACAAGAACTTGCTGATATTGTAAAAGTATTGGAAAGGAACCCACATGTTTTCGTAATTACTGATGAGATTTATGAACACATTACCTTTGTTGGTGAACACCAAACAATTGGTCAGTTTGATTCTATAAAAAATAGAGTAGTTATCATAAATGGTGTGTCAAAAGCTTATGCCATGACAGGATGGAGAATTGGATACATGGCAGCTCCCCAATGGCTTGCAAAAGCCTGTATAAAGCTTCAGGGGCAATTATTGACCGGAGCAGCTACCATTGCTCAAAAAGCAGCCTTGGCTGCCCTGGAAGGTGATCAGCAATGTGTTAAAGAAATGAATAAAGCCTTTGTTCGTAGGCGTGACCTGGTAATTGAGCTGATCGATAAAATAGAAGGTATTGAATGTCCGGTACCTGATGGGGCTTTTTATGTGTTTCCGCAAATTAAATCTTATTTCGGGAAATCTGCTAATGGCAAGACCATCAACTCGTCCAATGACTTAGCACTATATTTACTGGAACAGGCACACATTGCAACGGTGCCAGGTGAAGCCTTCGGGGACCCCGAATGTATTCGGATATCTTTTGCCACATCTGATGAAAATTTGAAAGAAGCAATGAAAAGGATGGGTAAAGCTTTACGTGATTTAAAATAAAAAATAATTATAAACACAAGCAACCTTTTTCAGGGTAACCCCATCAATATTATGTATTAAGTTTTACATAATGAAAAAAACCCTGTTATTTCTAATTTTAATTATTGGAATATCTGTTTGTGCGCAACAAAAACAAGACATTGTAATTTTAAAGAACGGGAGTATAATAAAAGGAAATATTATTTCTTCCGATAGTAGTAAAACTTCCATTGAAAGTAATGGCAATACCTGGTCTTTTTTTAGTTCAGAAATTAAATCCATTCAAGAGAAAGCATACATTTCTTCTTCAATACCTTTACGGTCCTATATTTTTAATCTTGAACTAAGTATTAATGCCGGTGAAACTGTTAATCCGGAAATTCATGTTGGAATTTTAAACAGGTTTAATGATAAAATGACTGCCGGAATAGGGTTGGGGGCAACGGGAATAGATTATGTAGGGCTTATGCCTACTTATTTTGATATTCGATATTCATTAGAGAAAAGTTTCAGTTTATTTCAGATTAATATGCAAACAGGACCCATGTTTGCTTTTGATCAATCAATTGGCGATGATTATAATTTTGCTTTTTTTACTGAGATTGGCCCTACAATGAATTTTGAAAGGCCCCGGCGAAAAACAATTACCGTATCTGTGGGCTGGAGATTTACATACCTTAATTATGATCAGGATTCCTGGAGATCTGAAGGACCGATAAAAACGGAGGTTTTTCTTAAACGAATATATTTTAAAATTGGTTGGTTATTATACTAAATCAAAATACATTACAGATTGGTAGTTAGTGATTATCTGGCTTAGGTAGTAAGAAAGGCCCCCCATAATTATGGGGGCTTTTAAATTTTATTCCCCGGCTTTTCTTTTCAAATCGATAATATTCATTATTTTCGAACAATAAATATAGATTTCTGAAATGCGTATTTGTACATTCCGGTATGTTGTATTTTTAATAGTTATTCTCTATTCTTGCACCAATAAGGATAGTGAAGAACCCAATTGGAGCAATAGTATGCTGCTCGAAATCCCTTCTAAAGTTAGGTTTCAGCAGTATAACAGGGGAAACCTCGTTTCAAACCATTCGTTTGAAGACAGTAAACTTATTAAACTTGACAGTGTACATTTTACGTATAATGTTGCCTTTTGGAAGAAAGATGTCTACAATGTTAAAATTGTGGACTACAGGAATGATAGTATGAATAGGCCGGTCAACGTTTCGCATGGTAAATGTGCTGTTAAAATTTACAGGGATAAAGCGAATGAATTCAACAATAAAGGGAGTGGCATGATGTCAGATTTTATAAGGGTAATACCTGGCATGTATGATCTGTTTGTAGATATAAAATGTAGAAACGTGGAACCATATAATAAGCGTTATAATAAATTTTTAAATGATGCTTTGGATATTCGGTTGATTTATTATGACAAAGCAAAACAACAGATTAATTCTGACACATATAACCCGGTAATAAACCAAAATATTGATAATTCATTTAAGGGTTATTCTTTTGCCAGGTTTAATGAAATAGACAGCCTGAACTGGACCAATGTGAAATGTGTTTCGGGGTTATACCCTTTTAATGAAAGCGTTATTCCCGATGAAGCTAAGTTTGTACGCATTTATCTGGGATTAAAGGGTACTGGCGAAGTTTATTTTGATAATGTAAGGTTTTTTTATTCCAAAGAAAATTTGACCCCAAAAGAGCGAAGTACCTTTTATTTTGACAGTTTACATGCGCCATTGGATATATTGGTGCCAACTCCAAAAGTGGCCAGGTTTATTGATACAGTAAAATATTTTTACCCCGACTCAGGAATTTATACTGAGCCATTTATTTTAGTGCCAAAGGGAATGGATAGTGATTATGCCGTAGCTGAATTGCTTATTAAGAACAAATTATTGGAAATATTTAAAAGTTCTCCATATAAACTGGATATTCGTACAATTAACTCCGGAACAGAGGTGCCTGAAAGGTATCAGAAAAATGCTTTAATAATTAGTTTGGGAAATACCAGCGTTTATGAGAAACTGGCTGATAAAAGCTTAATGGAGATTGTACAAAATAGAAAGGGAGGGTTTGTCGTAGATTTTTCTGAAGAAGGCCTAACCTACATGTTTGTTAATGGAAATTCACCCGAGGCTTTATATAATGGGTGCCACCTTGCTTGTCAGTTATTTGATAAGTTTACCGTATCAAAAGCAAAAATTGTAAGTTACCCGGATTTTGATAACAGATCCATATTACTTGAAACCGATTATTTAAACTTGGATATTCAAAAAATTATTGAAAGGTATGGAATTAATGTGGTTTACAAACCGGGTACCAAATTAAACACGGACTATATTCAAACATATAAACTGGTTTACTTAGATGATCGTGCTACATTGAATAATAATAGCAGGAAAATTATTGTTGTTGATAATAAGTCGGATTTAGATATAAAAAATGACTATAATTATTCAATAAAACTTAAAAATTCATTAGAAAACATCTTGGAACATGCAGACCATGTTTATTTTATGCCTGTTTTTAATTCTAATGAGGAATTATGGGATAATCCGTTGGAAGGTCAGCTATATTTTGCCGGTTTGGATGATGTTTCTGGGTTAACCCTGCTTTGGCATGGAGCTGCTGATCGGTCACATTATGCCGATGGGATACAAAAAAAATATTATGAAAATAACACAGGTCTTCCCACGGTTTATGTAAATAATTTTCAAGATGCCAAGACCCCTTCTATTAAAATGAATGACTATTATAATGCGTATCCTGAGAAAATTCCTATGGGAAATATTTTTGACCCTTTTGATAATGTGCACATTACTTTAAAAAATCAGGAAATAATGTTGCATGTTCAAAGAACGGATATTCTGTCAGCGTTCAGAATAGCAACGTTTGCAGAATATTCATGGAACAATGATATGTATGATCCCGAGTTATCATTATTCAAGATTCTGGTGAATGAATTTGGTAAAGAAACGGCCCGCTATTTATATATTTTTAACGATGCATATTGCGGCTTGTTGACCACCACAAATACTATCGTAAGTAAAGGGGTGACCAATCGTACATCAAGATCAGCGGAAAATGAAATAGCATCATTAAATATTGCATTTAACCAAATAAAAAAACACATACCTGAAAAAACAGAATTTACTGATGTTTTAATGGTCATGAAAAAAATGTTAATCGAGAAATTTCATGAGGTATATGAAAAAGCTTTGGTTGACAAGAAGATTAAGGAAGATTCATTAGTTTCTGCTAATTTAAACAATGACACTAATTAATTTTTATATGGAGAAACTTCGTGTTATGTCAACAATGAAATAACACAAAAAAGAACTAACAAGGAAAGTACTGTTAATGCAGGATTTTTTTCTTAATATTAAATTTGACGAATTACGGGTTTATTTTTTAAAGAAATATTGAAAACATATAAATAACATGAATTACAGTTTACCACACATCCCTGAAAGACCTTCAAAAGTAAGAAATCATGGTTTAACAATGGTTATGGACAAGGGGTTAAGTGTCCGTCAGGCAGAAGATCTTATTGAAACAGCCGGAAATTATGTTGATTTGGTTAAATTAGGATTTGGTACTTCTTTGTTCACCCCTAATGTAAAACAAAAGGTTGAATTATATACGCAAAACAATATTAAGGTTTATTTTGGCGGCACCTTGTTTGAAGTTTTTTTCATTCGGGAAATGTTGGATGATTACTTGAAATATCTTGATAAATATGGTGTAACCACACTTGAAGTTTCTGATGGGTCTATGTATATGCCATTAGATGAAAAGTTGAGGATAATTAACGATTTATCGCAAAATTATACTGTTTTATCCGAAGTAGGTTCTAAACAAAAAGGGGTTAATATACCTCCCGACGATTGGGTAAAAAACATGAAAGCTGAATTGGAAGCCGGGTCATGGAAGGTTATAGCAGAAGCCCGTGAAAGTGGTACAATTGGTATATATAATGCTGATGGCTCTGTTTATGTTGATTTGATCAATAATATCTCACGAAATGTTAAAAGTGAGAACATTATTTGGGAAGCCCCGGCAGGAAAACAACAAGGGTGGTTTATCAAACAATATGGTTGTAATGTAAATTTGGGTAATATTGCCCCTGTTGATGTAATTCCTCTTGAAACTCTAAGACGAGGAGTAAGGGGCGATACATTTTTCGACTATTTACCGGCAGAATTTAACCACCGTAAATCTACAATTGATTCTTCAGTAATTATTGATTTTCAAATTTAAAACATTAAACAATGATAAAATATTATCTGTTGCTTATTATCAAAGGAATGGGAATGGGGGCAGCAAATGTGATCCCTGGTGTTTCGGGAGGTACTATTGCATTAATTACGGGTATTTTTGAAAGGTTAATTGATGCCATTAAATCATTTGACCTGAAGGCGCTTCAACTTTTATTAAAGGGTAAAATTAAAGATTTTTTGAAACATACTGATTTTTTCTTCGTGGTAGCTGTTTTTGCAGGGGCTTTTATAAGTATATTTTCTCTGGCTGTTTTATTACAATATTTGTTTGACAATTATCCGGTTCAAATTTGGGCTTTCTTTTTTGGACTTATCCTGGCATCAGTTTTTTTCGTAGGACGAACTATTGAAAAATGGAACCTCAGTGTAATTATTACTTTTATACTGGGAACAACAATTGCCGTGTTGATCTCAATTCTTACCCCTGCTTCACGAAATGATTCTTTTATATATCTGATTATATGTGGCGTTGTTGCAATTTGTAGTATGATATTGCCCGGGTTGTCAGGGTCGTTTGTTTTATTGTTAATGGGAAACTATGAATTGGTTATGCTTGAAGCCGTAAGTGAAGTTAAAGTAAAGGTACTGTTACCAGTTGCCATTGGTGCTGTTGGCGGGTTAATAGCTTTTTCGCATGTCTTGTCATGGGTTTATAAGAAATTCAAGGATCAAACCATTGCTACACTTACCGGGTTCATCCTTGGATCGTTAATGATCCTTTGGCCATGGAAAGAAGCTGTTTATCGTTTAGGTCCTGATGGGAAAATATTAATGAAAGAAGGTGAAAGGGTTATCCAGGGATATAGCAGGTATATACCGGAATTAAACAGCCAGACTATTTGGGCCATCGTTATTTTATTTGCTGGTGTAGCATCAATATGGGTAACAGAAAAGGTTGCTGCTTCAAAAAATTAATGAAGCCTGTTAAACCGGAAAAACAAAGTGTTTTTGTACGGATGGTTGTTTTTACATGAATGATTAAATACCAATGCAATGAAGAATTTTGGATTGATAGGCTTTCCTTTGGGACACTCTTTTTCGAAAAAATATTTCAACGAGAAATTTGAAAAGGAAAAAATATTAGATTGTACCTACGAATTATATCCAATCGAAAACATTGAGTTGTTACCTGGGGTGATATCCGAAAATAAAGATCTGGTTGGGTTAAATGTAACCATACCTTTTAAACAAGCAGTATTAAAAT
>JBNLCS010000722.1:0-2874 GCA_050303935.1 Bacteroidales bacterium | reverse complement strand
CAAACCGTCCGGCTTAAAGAAAACGCATTCGGTATAGGGGTTTGCAGATCTTTTCTTGGTATTATACATTAAGTTATTATAAAAATAATTTTCTGAACCCACTCGATGCCCTCCAAACCTTGTTTGGTGTATCATGTTGTTAGATGCCGAGGTCACATTATTGTTATGCCCATAAAAAGTGTTATGGTGAAACTGTAGATTGTCACAACCTGTAATTGTTACACCGCCTGATACATAAAGAAAAATGTTATTGTAGATGTAAAAATTGAGGTTTCGTATACCTTCATCTGTATCTGCAACCAAATATAAAGGGTTCGCGTTTTTAGCCGGCTCGTTGTTATAATTTATGTTCGGGTCACTTTCAAACACATTATTAATAATGTACACATTTGAAATGGTATCACCAATCCCCCCATCATTTCCAATGTCAATACCTTGTGTATGGTAACCGCTTCCAAACCAGTTTCTGTCAATAATTATAGAATCCGCACGTGCATTTGTAAACGCTTCATATTGGTGAATAGAAATGGCCCTTCTGCCCAAATGTTCAAATTCATTATTTCTTATAACAGCCAATGAATGCTTGATGCTTAAGCCAAATGCCTGGCCACTGTTTTTTTTACCAATATGGTGTATATAACAATTCAAAACATTTAGCCCATAGAAATTATTGCTTGAATAAGGGTCCCGGATAGCGGTCAATATTGAATATGCGAATTCTAAATCGCTAAATTCAATATATTCGGCGCCACCTGTTGTGCAAAGGTTTGAAGTTAAAGGTGCTTCAACCGAATTGTAACGGGTTGCAGGGTTTGTAGGCGAATAAATATAAATCGTGTTGTTGTTCCATGTCCAGTCATATTCATCCACCAGGTTGCTAAGGTTATAGCTTTTATAATCGCCGTACTTAACCGTGTCAGATTCATCTTCAAAATAAATATTTGACCCATAACTATTTGTCCAGGGATTATCGTTCACGTTGGTAGACGAACTCCATATGTTCCCGGAAACATTGGTCCAATTTGTACATTTTACCGAGCCTAATATCCTGGGCCTGCTACCGGTACCATACGCAGAATATACAATATAATTATCAGGTGTGCCTGATTCAATAGAGCCAATAGAACCCACCAAAGGGGCCCTAAAAACATCACCTTTCTTAAAGAAAACAGTATCTCCGGGAGATAAAGTCCTGCCATTTACTTTTGAAATGGTTTGCCAGGGAGCAGATGGGCTTAAACCATCGTTTCCATCATCGCCATTATTTGCTACATAATAATTGGTTTGTGCAAAGAAATAATTATTTGGAATAATCAAAGCTACTACAAATAACGTTAAAATCCTTAAATCAATTTTCCTTCTTCTCATTTCTGTAATTTTTAAACTGTTATTACTAGGCGCATAATGTTATATGCACCATGTTATTGTTGTTGCTTATATCCGATTACAATGTAGGTTATTAATTATTTTAAAGGGTTCGAGACATGTTTTTTCAATAGGTGGTAAGTTTTTTAGTAACTAACCACTCCGGTTGATCGATATTCATTTCACAATTGAAAATCTTTTATGAAATGAAAAACCATTTTTAAACTTAATTTTGGCCAGATATATACCATTTGTAAATTCTTTGGTAGATAATGAAACTTCTTTTGAGAAAATATCATTTCTGTTAAAGATTAATTTGCCTTGCAGGTTGTAAATATATATATCAAAGCTTTCATTAAATGGTTTGCTAATATCAATAGTAACAAAATCATTAGCCGGGTTTGGGAAGATGTTAAATGTATTTTCCTCTGCTAAATCACCAATTCCGGTAGGATCATCGATGACCACAGTTACTGTCCATTCTTCCTGTACTTCTCCATCATAGGAAGTGACAGTATATATCACCGGAGAAGTGAAATCTTGTTCACTATATTGTGAAGGGCTAATTTCAGCCCCGTTGCTAACTGTTATAGTAGGGGTTAACTGGGTGATATCAGTACCTTTATGAACTATTATTTTTACTGTTTTTTTATTATCGTTGATTATAGCACTGGCTATTTGATCGTCTAATTCAAATCCTTCAATATTAGCTTCCGTGTATGAAGGTTTTGAAACCAGGATCGTCCATTTTTTGGTAGTTACCCCATCTTGAGCAGTAACAGTATACTCAACTGGTTCAGTAAAATTCCTGGCAATCCCCATATCAGGTGAAATTTGTGCACCATCACTTATTAAAATTGTAGGAGTGAGGTTAGAAATATCTGTTTCTTCACTTACTAGAATTCTAACAACTTTCTTCCCTTTATTTATTATGGCATTAGAAACTTGTGTCTCAAAAACAAAATCTTTTATATTGGCTGCCTGCATACCTAGTTCAATATATTCCAAGGCACCAATTGTTGGTGAAGAAGCACTTCTTTTTATTCCAAATAAATCGGTTTTAATATAAGGTATCGAGGTACCATTATCAATTGCCTGGCTTGATGCCTGAAGCCTAATGTCAGGTAACATTTTTGTTGTGTACTTGTTAACCTCAAATTCCAATGTTCTTGAACTGCTGTCAACAAGCATGGGGTTGACCACAATACTGTTATCATCAAACCCCGTGTATTCTGTCCAGTCAGTTATATCCTGTTTTCCGTCTGAAGTGCTAACATAATATACTTCGTTTATAGAAGGGTTTGACTGATTGTATACGTTTAATAGTTGTTGACTCGGGTCTGCTGACCAATATAAATTAAAGTCCATGTCGGAGGTTTGTTCCAAACCGTCCGGCTTAAAGAAAACGCATTCGGTATAGGGGTTTGCAGATCTTTTCTTGGTATTATACATTAAGTTATTATAAAAATAATTTTCTGAACCCACTCGATGCCCTCCAAACCTTGTTTG
>JBNLCS010000721.1:0-9266 GCA_050303935.1 Bacteroidales bacterium | reverse complement strand
TTCAACATATTTAATAATTGGTTTTCTGCCTCGGGCTCTTCCCAGAACTCTTTTATTGAATCAAGTAAAATATCGATATCAATATTACCGGACAAAACCTCAGCCCCGCTTACATCACCTACATTTTTGATATCAATATTTAAAAGGCTGATCCGTTCCTCCATCTTTTTCTTTTTTCTGTAAAAATTAATGAGTTCATGGTTAAAACTGGTATATATCAGATTGGCAAATTGTTTTTCCGATTTAAAATCATAATCCTTTATTTTTTCTACTATCCTGAACATTATTTTGTAAATGATATCCCATGCCTCGTCTTCATTAAGTTGCCACGACCTAATTGCATAATTGAGAAGTTTCAATGCATATCGTTCATATAGCACCTTCAACCCTTTTTTGGGCTTTTTTACTATGTACTTATAAGTTTCTATCGCGCAATGGTTTTTTTAACAAATCTTTGTAAAGTTGTACAAGTTAAATGTTTTGCCCCATTTTTATGCTGTTTATTTAATAAACAAAAACTGGTAACACCTATATCTTATTTTGAAACTCATATTTCAAAAATGTAGCGAATTGAAACCTGTTTGTAGAAGTGAATCCCTCAAGCAACATGGTAGTTCATTCGTGAAATTCTCAGAATCAAAAAAGGGCATCCTTTTATTTAGAATAACGAATACCCTGATTAACTTATTCTGGATTAAACGAAGATTCAACCTGCCAGCCTTCACACTTGTCATTAAGTCGTTCCTGTTAATGATAAATCAGGGTTAATTTTTAACTTCTGTTTGAAATGTTCTTTCCGTAACATGAATATCAGTTGTCCCAATATATTTAAAAGAAATTTTAACTTGAATATGGGTCCAATCTGCAGGTATTTTTAATGCGACTGGAAATCTTTGTTTTATTCCTGGTCTGACAAAAAAATACCCGTATTTCTCAGGTATCATTTCCCATTTGTTTTTGGATGCCAGAGGGAATGATAGCCGGGGTTCATAGTCTTTTAATTCTGTAAGTTCTGTATCATTGTCAATTCCCCGGATCCTAAGTCGCATGCTTTTAAATCTTTGTTCAACATTCCCTTTATTTTCTGCTAATGCGCCTATTTCAATAATTCTAAATGATTTTTTGACACCAAGGTTATGATAATCGATATCAAATTCAATTCGTTGCCTATGCGCCCCTTCCCTAAAAAACCTGTAATACGTAAAAAGGGCAGCTATTACAGCCAATGTAATTTTGGTGGTTTCGAAGATAATTTGTTGTGTTGTCATTTAAAAATTGTTCTGAGTTTTAAATCAATTGGTTGCATACGGTTTTACGAATAGGTAATTCGTGCTAAATCTTATTGGAGGAATGGTGGCATATAGTTACTTTCCAAAAAAACCCGCTATTTCTTACCAAATGTCAACGGATACACAGTTGTCTCTGTTTTAATATTTCGTCGAACTCACGTTATTTTAGACTGTAGCACACCGAACCAATTTTCAATCTGTTTCATCCACGAACAGTGTTTCGGGGTATAAAGAAAACGGATCCGGTGTTGTTTGGCCCCAAGGAACCCCATCCTTGTTTTCATGGATTTAAGTATACACTTCCCCCTTTTTATGCCAAGATCGCCGGTATAGCTGATCTGTTTTGCTACCCATTCGACCAGCGAAACAGATTTGTGTATATTCAACTGGTCGCATATAATGACATGTCCCCCTGTGGGGTCGGTAGCAACAATTTCTTTTGCATGTTCAAGCCCCCCTCTTTTCGGGTCTTGCCCAGAGAATGAGAATTGATTTTCCCGGTCTTTACATCGCGCTAGGCAATCAACGTTGTAGAACCATTCCTTTCATATTCAGAATCCTTCCTCGCATCCCTCCCAGGCTTCATTGCCCCTGACTTAAGGTGGCGCAATACCTGGATGCCGGTTTTTTCATCGCTGCTTGAAACATGCAACTTTGAATTTGGTAGCATGGCCGCTTTATATGTTTTCCCTATTGTTTCTAATCTTGAAACAAATTCCTGTTCATCTTCTATTTTTGGATATATCCAATAGCTGCTCTTGTGCGGGCGCAAGTCGTTTTTTTTTAAATGCGTCCCAAGTGCGTTTTTGACAAAATAATGCCATTGTTTTTGCTTGTTTAGCAAGTTCACCATAAGTCCAGTGTGTAAAAGGGAGGCCATGATCTTCAGGGGACTCGCAGGCCAAGGCGACCAACCTGTTCATATCTCTTTCGCTTATCCTCGCAGGCCCCCCAGGCCTGGCCGCATCCGACAGGGTTTCTTTTATTTTTCCTATAAGTTCCCTGTCTGGAACCGGATCAAGCTTTTCGCTTTTTTCATAAGCAATCAAGGCTTCTTGTTGAAGCCTAAACCGTCTGCGCCATTTGCCTACCGTTTTCTCATCGCAGCCCAACTGTAAGGCGATATCTTTGTTTTGTTTATCTTGAAAACTAAAAACTATAATCTTCAACCGATGTGAATAATGCTGTTCTAGATGATGGCGCTGGAGTTCTTTTTTTATCAATTTTAAACTTCGTTCTGTGATTTCTACCTGTAATGCTTTTCGCGACATTTTTATTCTTTAGATAATATCACTTTTGATGTCTAATAAATCGACTTATTAACATTATGGGGTGAAATTATGGTTTAATGCACTAGTGTGGAGAGTGTTAATTTAACGAACTAAAATTTTTGAATATATATTTCTTTTTTCAAGGCAAATTTTACAGGCATAGCCAAAGCTACGGCGAAAAAATTTAACGCAGAAAAAAGGAAAATAGGGCAAAAATTAGTTTGGGAAATTAGCAATCTACATACTAGTGTGAAGATTTGTAGTTTCCCGAATTAATTTTGCTTTTTCCATCATAAGTCCATTCAAAAGGCTTTGCCCGCTTTTCGTTGTAAGTGTGAACATACTGTATGATTTGTTTGGCCAGTTGTTCTTTACTTTGCCATACTGCTCCTTTTAGCACATCCTTGGTCAAGATATTAAACCATATTTCGACTTGGTTTAACCAGGAGGAGTAGGTAGGGGTAAAGTGTATTGACATTCTTGGTTTTGAACCTATCCACTCCTTTACATCTCTGTGTTTGTGGACATTCAAGTTATCGGCAATTACATGCAAATGTTTTTTAGGATATTTTTTATAAATCTTCTTTAAAAACTTCAAAAAGTTTTGGGCATTGTTTTTCTCAATTGTATTTGTGGTCACTTCGCCATCATGGACAGAAAGAGCTGCAATTAAAGATACTGTTCCGTGTCTTTTATAGGTGGCCGTCAATCGCTTTGGATTGCCTGATCTCAAAGGAAGTTCTGGCTGGGAACGATCCAAAGCCTGTATCTGTGTCTTCTCATCAACTGACAACACCAATGCATTTTCTGGAGGGTTCATATATAACCCAACAACATTGAGCATTTTTTCTTCAAATTCAGGATCTGTACTCTTTCCGCACCAATACTCAACTTTATGGGGCTTCAGGTCGTGTGATTTCAATATGCTTTGTACTGTGCTCTGGCTCATGCCAAACTCATCGGCAATCCTTCGCTGGCTCCAGTTTGAATACCCGCCCCCTGGTTTTGAACAAGCTTTCTGTATCACCCTTGCCTTGTCAGCCTCTGAATAAATAGGGCCTTTACCGGGCCTTGGTGCATCCTTTAAACCATCTATACCTAACTCCATATAGCGTTTTTTCCATTTTGCTATAGCTTCGCTGCCAACTCTTAATTCGGCCTTTATCGAATCGTAGCTATACCCGTCATTCAGCATTAATAATATTTTGGAGCGAATAACCATCCTGTAGTCAGCGCTGTGGGCTCTTGATATGGTTGCCAGGGTATTGCGGTCACCCTCGTTTAGTTTTAATGCTTGTCCTAATCTTGCCATAGGACAAAGGTAATATTAATTCGGTTATTAAGAAATCTTTACACTAGCATCCAACTTGTTTTGGAACGTTTATCCTGCTACATCAATTGCCACCGATTTAAACAGGCACCATACTTTACTGCCTTGATCAATACCTAGTCTCTTTTTTGATTGCCCCGTAATTTCAACTACAAGATTAAACCCACAATCTACAACACACAACAAAGAAGATTCACGTTCAATTATATCCAACATATTTCCTTCAACCTGATTTTGAATGGTAACATTATTTAGCTGCTGAGTAGAGAGGGCTATATCATCCGCATTAATAAATATTTTGATGTGTTGATTTATCGTATACTTGTCCTTACTTTTTTCACATTTAATAAACACTTCTCTTTTTTCATTTTTCCAATATAGAATTGTTAAACCATTTCCGGGTGCAGTCTTTGCTACCTTCATTTCAATGGAATTGACCAAGGGGCCGGAACCACAAATACTTGAGATTTCTTTATTTTTCAATAAACTGTAAAAAGTACCGTGCCCCAAACATTTACCTTCTTTGATCACACATAACAATTCTGTAAGTTTCAGCAAATCCAGCAAATCATGACTTACTACCAATATAGGGATTTTAACTTTTTGCTGGATCCTGATTATAAATGGTAATATCTGTTTTCTCAAATTTACATCAACGGCAGAAAACGGTTCGTCAAGAAGCAGGATATCTGGTGAGGAGAGCAATGAGCGGCCTAAAGCAGTACGTTGCCTTTCACCGCCAGATAACTCTGAAGGCTTGTTTTTTAACAATTGTTCGAGATTAAGCAGTTCCACAACTTCGTGAAAAGAAACGTTGTTTTCAGCATTTTTTTTATATCCGAACATGAGGTTTTTCTCTACATTTATATGCGGAAAAAGCCTACCTTCCTGAAAAACATAACCTATGTTTCTTTTTTCCACAGGAATATTAATCCCATTTGCTTTATCAAAAAGCACTTTACCACCAACTGTTATTTTACCTTGATGTGGTACTATCAACCCTGATATGGTGTGTAACAGCGATGTTTTTCCAGAACCGCTGGGACCATATATACCCGTTATTCCTGCTGAGAATTTTTCCTTGATTTCAACTTCAAAGTTTTTGCGTGGCAATAAAATATCAACTTCTGTCATGCTTCATTTTTTTTATGTACCACTCAGATAAGGCCATGGCAACAAATGAAATAAATACTGAAATAATAACCAGTTTCATGGTAGCGCCTTCTTTTCCGGGAACCTGCATGTACGAATATATTGCCAGGGGTAAGGTTTGGGTTTCCCCTTCTATGTTTCCGGCAAACGTAATGGTAGCACCAAACTCACCCAGCGAACGGGCAAAAGCAAGTATCGTTCCTGAAATTACACCTGGCAAAGCAAGGGGAACTGTTACCCTGAAGAAAGTCCTTAACTGCCCTGCACCAAGTATACGTGATGCTTCTTCCAGCCCAGTATCTACCATTTCCATTGCAGTACGCACTGAACGTACAATGAGCGGAAAAGAAACAACGATAGATGCAATTACAGCAGCCTGAAATGTAAAGGCCAGTTTTATACCAAATGTATTGTAAAGCCACTGACCAAAAAGGCTTTTTGATCCAAGTAAGAGAAGTAAAAGATAACCCGTTGTTACAGGTGGCATAACCAAGGGAAGGTGAATAATAGCTTCTACCAAAGATTTACCATAAAAATTTTTTCTGGCCATTTTATAACCAATCCATAAGGCAAAAGGCACGGAAATCAAGGAACAATAGACCGCAACTTTCACGGATAAGCCTATAGCTTGCAACTCACCTTCATTTAACCCTAGCAATCCGGTCATATTTTTTATTTTACAAACTTCAATTTTTTAAATTAACACATCTTCTTCAAAAAACACAAAGATTTTCATCTTTAAGGCATAATGCATAAAATATACTGATTCTTGGCAATTTTGTGAAACAACAGCTGCTTAGAACCAGATATACCGCTGGCTTTTTTTCGCAAATTCAAAGCGTAGCAAGGTCTACAATGATAGACCGTTTATAACCGGTCCTTACTTTTTAAAGCCATATTTATCCCATATGCAAACCATTTCAGGTGAAGTGATAAATTGCATAAAATCCCTGGCTATTCTATTATTTGTACATAGCCCTGCTACATAAACAATAGGTTCGTGTGATTTTGCAGGAAACGTATTTACTATTTTTACATTGTTGGATTTTACTGCATCTGTTTTGTAAACAATTCCTAACGGGGACTCCTCTATTTCAACAAATAATAAAGCAGACCTTACATCTTTTGCAAAAATAATTTTATCCGTGAGTTGTTTGTTTAACCCATAATAAATCATAGCCTGTGTTGCATATTTTCCGGCAGGAACATGGGACGGGTCTCCAATTGACAACCTTCCTGTTTTAAACAGTGATCTCAAATTTAATGTGCTGTCAATTACTTTTATTTCTAGCTTGCTATCTTTTGGTGCCACCAAAACAAGTTCATTTCCAATGATCTTTTTTAAGCCGTTTTTTATATATCCCAAACTATCTATATACGCTGCCCATTTCTCATTGGCCGAAATATAAACATCAGGGCTTCCTCCTTGTTCTATCTGCCGGGCAAGGGTGCCACTTGATGCCATATTGGTGGTTATTTCTGCCTTATACCGTATTTCAAATGAGTCAATTATTTCAGAAAGCACATCTGTAAGACTGGATGCAGCATAAACCACAATCTTATTCCCGTTTACATGTAATGTTTGATTATTTGATTTGACACTACCATGTTTACAGGTCAAAAAGAAAACAATTAAACCTGTAAAAATGATTCTTAAGATACTATTTTTTAAAAAATTTTGCATATGCTGTTTTACATATAATAATTATACCAAAAATTATATATTATTGAATATGAGAATAATATTATTATATGCATGGTAAACATATTACATTTTTGTGAAAAAAATAAATGTGGTTTACATTAATGTGAATTTTAACTACTGATAAAATTTGTGAAGATCATAAATAATCTTCACCCTCACTTCCAACTTTAACAAAAGGTTCAATAGCCCTGTTATAAATTCCTTGCACATACGCAATGGTCATGCCATAATTTGAAACCGGTATTCCTGCTTCAATGGCGGGTTTCAAACGGTTAGAAAGTTGTTTGCGGGTAACCATGCAGCCACCACATTGAATTACCATAGCATATTCATGAATAGGGTATTTCATCTCATCGAAACCCGCCACTACTTCATATTTAAGCTTTTTACCTGTAAAACTACTTATCCAGCGTGGGATCTTTACCCTGCCAATATCGTCACAGGAGGTCTGGTGCGTGCACGACTCAAGCAATAAAATTTTATCATTATTCTCTAATTTCGAAATATAGGGAGTTCCTTTCAAATAGTACTCAAACTCCCCCTTAAACCTTGCCAACAATACGCTGAAACCAGTTAGTGGAATATCGTTGGGAATTGAAGCATCGGCTTTTAAAAAAATGGAACTATCCGTTATGACCAGTTTTGGTTTTATACCTGTTTTTCTTAAAAAAGCATCTACTTCCCGTTCTTTTAAAACAATTGATACACAATCATTGTCAAGAATATCCCGGATAACTTGCACCTGAGGAAGGATCAACCGGCCTTCCGGGGCTTCTTCATCAATTGGAACGATTAACAGGACAATATCCCCATAAGAAAGCAGGTCACCAGTGAGTGAAGGCTGAATATAAGCAGATTCAGGAATGTTTTCCTTAACTATCTGAAATAATTTAGCTGAGTTCACCTGTTTTAATGCAGAAAAATCAATAACTGGTACTTTGTACTCCTGCTCAATATTTTTTGCAACAATTTTCTCCAGCGGGAATAAATCAGATTTATTATGGATGATCACAAAAGGAATATTGTAGTCTTTAAAATCAGAAATCAGGCTTTCTTCATATTTTTCAAAAATATTTCCGGTAATTACCAACACAGCCAGGTCAACCTGTTTCAAAGACGATCTTGTTTTTTTTATTCGCATATTCCCTAATTCACCCACATCATCAATCCCGGCAGTATCAATAATTACACATGCCCCAACCCCTTTTATCTCTACTGATTTCTTCACCGGATCGGTTGTAGTTCCCGGAGTATCAGAAACTATGGATGTTTCCTGTTCTGTGAGCAAATTAATCAGGGTACTTTTCCCACTGTTTCTTCTACCGTATATACCAATGTGAGGTTTTCTTTCCCTGGCCATATTAATCTGTTATATCCTGAATCCTGAACCCTAAGTTTAACAAGTGTTCAGTAT
Source organism: Bacteroidales bacterium (assembly GCA_050303935.1). Taxonomy (GTDB): domain Bacteria; phylum Bacteroidota; class Bacteroidia; order Bacteroidales; family JBNLCS01; genus JBNLCS01. The sequence goes on along the minus strand of JBNLCS010000721.1, from coordinate 1,105 downwards.
TCATAATTTTATTCAGCTTTTTATCTTCAACCATATTAAGTGATTTGTTGGCAGCAAAAATATCACATTTATTTAATTTCATAAACCTGGCCAATTCCGATGCCTTATTATATCCAATAACCGGTACTAATGCTGTTGTAACTGCGGGGCTCCTATAGAGTTTTTGTACGGATACTTCTTTATGCACCACGATACCGTTGATAAAGTTTTCTTTTAACGTTATGTTACACCCGGTTAAAAGTTCGAGGCTGTTTAAAATAGCATCTCCAATTACAGGTAAATAGGCATTTAAATCTAAACACCCTTGCGAAGCCAATGAAGAAATTAGCTGATCGTTTGCATAAATTTTATGTGCGCAACTAACCACATATTCAGGAATCACCGGATTGACCTTGCCAGGCATAATTGAACTACCTACCTGTTTTTGAGGGATTTCCAATGTTTTTTCGCCAACAAGGTCGCTTGAGAGCAGGCGAATATCATTAACCATCTTTTCAAGGTTTACGGCATGTGCTTTTAATGTAGCATGAACCTCTACAAAAGAATCCAGGTTACTGGTTGCATCTGTAAGGTTTTCACCACGAGTTACCGGTAATCCTGTTATTTTTTGCAATTCCTGGACAACGTTCATGATAAAATACCTGGGGACTGTTATACCTGTACCCAGGGCACTCCCTCCAAGGTTTACTACCTTAATTCGTTCGAAACATTTGGATACCCGCCACCAATCCCTGGACAGTGCTTCATTATAATTACTGAACAACCTTCCGAAAGAAACCGGTACCGCTTCCTGCATCTGTGTATATCCTACCCGTAACGTATTCAGGTTATTTTTTTCAATTCCCTCTATATCAAATCGTAATAAATTTATGCTTTCTTCAAGCCTGTTAAGTTGTTGCATAACCGCTACTTTAAGTGAAGTAGGTATTACATCATTGGTAGACTGAAAAATATTGGCATGTTCAAATGGATCAATAAGGTCATATGTACCTGGCTTTTCATAAATTTTATTAAGGGCTGTATTACAAATTATTTCATTCACATTTAAGTTAATACTCGTACCTGCACCTCCGGAAATAGCCGGAACAATAAAATGTGAAAAATA
>JBNLCS010000720.1:0-2363 GCA_050303935.1 Bacteroidales bacterium | reverse complement strand
CCTTAAAATCTCCTCACTCATAGTCTAAAACAGATTTAAATTTAATATCCTATTTGTTGGAAAGGTACATCAACAATATCAGCATATTCTTCACCTGCTTCCTGCATATCCTCATCATCTTCCGGGTAATGCCATACCACTGTAACGTCTTTACCTGACTCGTATAATTCTTCCAACTTCATAAGGATATCCAGTAAAAGTTTTGACGACGCGGTATTGAAATATACCAGTTTAAAGTTAAAAACTGTTTTTTCCAGGGGATCTTGAGCATATTCATCAAGCCAGTTCAAAATTGGATCGTAGAAAGTTGCCACGTCTTCTGGAAGTGAACGGCCTGATATTTCCAAGATTTCCTTGTCCTTATCAAGGGTTACTGTTGGGGTATCTTCTGTTCCTGCTATCTTAATAGGTTCCATATTGTTGTTTATTTTATAGATTTCTTTCAATGGTTGAAGTTAATAAAAAGAATGAAGTTGATTCATCAATGGGCAAAAAGTGATATTCGAGTTCACGTCCGGTTTTTCGTTTAATATCGATAAACCCAAGACCAGCCCCTCCTTTTTCTGATAATCTCCCTTCTTTAATTTGCCTTTTATATAACTCCTTAAGTTCATCTTTATCCAAACGGTTAATTTCCTCAAGAAGTTTCGTTAATTCTGGAATTCTTTCGTTTTCAACTGCATTTCCTGTAGTAACGCTATATTCTTTATCTCCCTTGCTTACGAGGAAAATCCCTCTTCCGGAAAATAAAAAATCATTGGATGTAAAGTCATCGGCATGCTTTGATATATTCTGCAGGCATTCTACCATAACATGAAATACCTTCCGCTGCACCGATCCTGCTTCCTCTTCCTTGGCCATATTGGATTCGGTCAAGGAAGTAAAGGCTTTCGTGATTTGATGGGTTATTTCGCCTTCATAAACCAAGGTAATCTCATGAGCCTTCATCGACTTGTAGAACTCATAGACAAACTCAAGAAACCCCTTGATATCCTTTTTCTTGTTATCCATAATGTATCTAATTTATTAAAATATTATTACAAATTACTAAAATTCAATTCCAATTAACAAAACATCATCAATTTGTTTATGATCGTTTTTCCATTCATAAAAATCATTCTCAAAATATTCATTAAATTCATTCATTGAAAGACTGTTGTTGTCAACAAGGATATCCCGTATCCTTTTCGCCGAATATTTTTTATTTTCCGGTCCTCCTAATTGATCTGGCAACCCATCTGAAAAAAAGAATACCCGGTCGAATTTTTCTAATTTAATTACATGGTTTTTAAAATCTTCTTCTGGTTTTCTGCGATGAGGAATACCTCCAATTGCTTTTCTGTTTCCTTTGTATTCGGTTAGTTCTCCGTTTCTAAGATGGTATAGTGGACGGTGCGCACCTGCATATTGAACTTCATTTTTCTTCAGGTCAATACGGCAAAGGGCAATATCCATACCATCCCTGGCCTCGGCACCTACTCGGTCTTGTTTTAATGTTGTACGCACACCATAATGCAACTGATCGCACACCTGGGCAGCTGTATATTCTCCCGGGTGGTCAACCACATTGTTCAATATAAAGTATCCTATAAATGATAATAGTGCTCCCGGTACACCGTGGCCGGTACAGTCTACTGCAGCAATATAAATAATATCATTTTTTTTGAAAAACCAGGGGAAGTCCCCGCTTACTACATCGCGCGGTTTGTAAAAAATAAATGATTTGGGGAGGTCTTCCCTGATCAGTTTGGTATCCGGTAAAATAGAAGTTTGAATACGTTCAGCATAATTGATACTATCCTGTATTTTTTTATTCTTTTCCTGGATTTCCATTTCAATTCGTTTTGCCTCCGTAATATCGTGCCCAACAAATAAAATAGTTTCCAGTTCATTTTCGTTATACTCAGGTATGGCATCAATACTCATAATCCTGTCGGATTCTTTATCACCAATTCGCACAGGTATGGTGAGTTCGGTGTTCGTTTTCGAGGGTTCTTTTCGTATTTTTTTTATTGACTCATCAAAAAAGTTAAACAATACTTCAGCAAATGATATTTCACGTATGGTTTTATTTATCAGTCCTTTTGGTGATATGCCCAGGTAATCTTCAACAACGGGGTTTGCATAAAAAAACTGACCTGTAGTACTTAACCGGAGTATAAGGTCGAGTGAATTCTCAGACAGTGATTGCATTTTACTTTTTAACCGTTCTTCACGCTCAGCCCTTTTTCTTTCGGTTATATCTCTTGAATTAAGAATTATACCTTTAATGGCCTGATCGCTCAACAGGTTCCTTCCGGTACATTCAATAAATATTTTTTCACCATCTTTCTTCGTGTAGGTGTATTGGATGGTGATCACTT
>JBNLCS010000719.1:0-4285 GCA_050303935.1 Bacteroidales bacterium | reverse complement strand
GAAATAAAAGCACTTGATGCAACATTTAGTATTAATCAGGTTAGCCCTTGTTCACCTTCTGGAGTGGTTATTTCAAATGAATCGGAACGGGGCGCGGGCATTAAGTTTGAATGGGACTTTGGGACCGGGGGGGGCATTGTAGTAAACAACGATACGGAGCTGCAACTTGTTTATGAAAATCCCGGTGATTATACCATAACTTTATATGCTATTGAAAACACTGATACGGTATCATCTTCTCAGGTTGTTCAAGTGGCGGAGGGACCAAAAGCAGGTTTTACCAATGATGTTTCGTTTGGATGTGTGCCCTTAAAAGTAAATTTTACAAGTACTTCTACAGCCGGGGATGCGGTAATTACTGATTTGTCTTGGAACCTAAGTGATGGGCAAATCCATACGGGAAATACAATAGAAAAAACATATACCCGCGAATCAAAATACAGTGTTTCATTAATAGCTACCGATGCAAACGGGTGCACTGATGTTTTAGAAAAAACATCGCTTATTGATGCCAGGGAAGGGGTAGATGTAAAATTTTTTGCATCCGACAGTTTTTCCTGCAATGCACCTTTGTATGTAAACTTTGTAAATTTGAGCGATGTACAGCTTGGTCTTAATTATCAATGGGATTTTGGTAATGGCGTTACATCTGCTGCCCGCGATACGGCCATATTTTATGAAGAAAACGGAAGTTATGACGTTTCATTAAGTGTTACCGATAACGAGGGTTGTAACTCTGTTCTTGAAAAAAATAATTATATAAACGTGGGGCACCTGACCAAAGAGATTGTTGCCTACCAGGGTGACAGGACCGTAACTGGAGGTGATTCAATATTGTGTAGGTTGCCTGTATATTTCAAGGCTTCAACACCTGCGAATAATTATCATGTGTGGGAAGTTGAATATGGTAATGTATCACGATCAAAGACCGGAGATACCATTTGGGTGTTGGAAAACCCAACGGATAGTATTATAGTGAGGCTGTATTATGGTATTGGATCAACTTGCCCTGATACTACCGAGAAGGTTTTTTATATGGATAACTTTAAGGTTGAAATTGAAAGAGAACCGCAGTCTACGTGTAAATTCCCTGTGACAGTCGATTATCATGCTGTTCCTTATGAAGCTGTGGAATATTATTGGTCATTTCCCGATGGTTCAACAACCGGATCACAGGATACTTCTATAACGTATGATGAAAAAGAAACGTATTTTCATTATTATAACCATGCTATTAATCCCTATCCTCTTACTGCTCGTTTGTATGGTAAGGATCAATATGGGTGTTGGGTATATTCAGAAGATATGTTTATCCCTAAACTTCCGGTTGCAAGGTTCATGCCCGATGTTGTTTCCGGATGTGTACCGCTTGAAGTGACAATTGAAGATATGAGTATATCAGACCAGGAAATTACTTCTCGAAAATATATTATTGAAGGCGAGGAAATAATCAGGCCGGATGAAAGCTCATTTACCCACACATTTGAAGCCCCGGGAAGATATGATATAGTTAAAATGATTGAAAATGCTGATGGCTGTCGTGATACATCATTTGCCATTACAATCGTTGCAGGCGATATTGTACATCCTGATATTTCACTTTCCGATACAAAATTATGTATTGGTGATTCACTTGAAATAACAGCGAATGCAGAATTGATGGATTCATTGGGTTTCTGGCATTTTAGCTCCGACAATGTTTTTAATGCTACATACCCTGAACCTTACGTGAAAGTTAAAATTCTGGCAGACCAATATGGTCCTCACGATATATATACACAAACCTCTTACAATGGATGTGTTTCAGATTCATTATTTCAAAATGCGTATTATGTATCGGGTCCATCTGGAAACAGTTATTATGAGTTCTGTTGTGATTCATCCTATAATTATAGATTTGTTACCGATGTGCAACAAGCTACAAATTATTATTGGCAGATTGAAGATACGATTATAGAAAACACAGATACAATAAATTATAATTTTACAAGCAGTGGTAATTACAATATTGTTTTTTATGCTGAGAATGATACTTCAGGGTGTGAAATAATTAAGTATGACAGCATCCCTGTTAGAAAAGTAGAATCAGTAATTGATGTTAAAACGATAAGTTGTGGTTTGCAGGTTTCTATGAGTTCAAAAAAATCGAATGATTATACGGAACAATGTTTTAAAGAAGGATTTTTATGGTATTTTGGAGATGACACCAGGCCGGATAGAAACTATCTTACTGAACACAAACATATTTACCAGGCACCGGGTGATTATATACTTTCCCTGGTTACATCGGGTGATAATGGGTGTACCGATTCCATTTCGCAGGAAATTAAAGTGTTGTACCATGTTCCTGAATTCACCATGGATAAAGATACCGGGTGTGTACCCTCTGATCAGGTAAATTTTGTAAAAACATCTAAAGATCCGAACGAAATTACCTGGAAATGGATTTGGGGAGACGGTACTGAACGACTGTTTGGAGAAAATATAAACCATACATATTCCGGTAATCCGCGGACTTTTTTTCCTACATTACAGGTTAATGATAAATATAATTGCAAATGGACAAGTAATAAACCTTTTGTTTTATATGATGTCCAGCCGTATTTTTATGCCGATAATACCAAATTATGTGAAGACCAGTCTACAACATTTCACTTTCTCGATCCAAGAATAACAAGTTATCAGATAGATTTTGGTGATGGTACTGTTAAGCCCAATAATCCAACACATACTTATCAGGACCTAGGTACCTATGATGTAAGTGTTACAGTATATTCCGATTTATGCAGCAATACATACACGCGTGATAATTATATTGAAGTGCTAAGGCCGGATGCTACATATACAGTAAATGATATAGAATTTGATTGTTATCCTGTAACTGTATCTTTCAATCATCCAAACAACAACGGCATACCAATTTCAGGAGGTTTATGGGATTTTGGTGACAATAGTGGCAGGGCTGATTATCGGGAAAATGCAGTTTATACATATTTAGAACCCGGTATATACAATACATCATTAAGTGTTCAGTCATATAATAATTGTTATGCAACGTATGAACAGACAATCATAGTTACTGGTCCCAATGCAGAGCCTTCTGTATCGGATACCAGCATTTGTTATGGAGAGGAGGTTGACTTTAGTTTTTCAGGCATGGTTAATACGGAGGGATTCCGTTGGAATTTTGGTGACGGTCAAGAATCAACTGAAGAGGATGTGTCGCATGCTTATACAGCAAGGGGGGAGGTACAACCTTTGTTAGTTTTGACCAATGGCGATTGTAATATTACAAAGCCAATAGGACCTGTGTTTGTTTCTTTTTTTGAAGCAGGTTTTGAAATAAATAGTTCAAATAACAGATTTTGCGAAACTGATAATCTTGCATTGGCTAATGCCGCTGAAAATGTTGCATCAGTAATTTGGGAAATTAATGACAAAGTAATTTCGCAATCAATAAATCCTGCGGATACAACATTATCAAATACAGGAACAATAGTAGTAAGGCAAATTGCTACAGGCATTGACAATTGCGTTGATACTGCAGAACAAACCATTCAGGTTTTTGATATGCCTGATTTTATTATTACAGGTGATAATGTAGTTTGTCCGGGTGAAACCACCACTTTATCAGTAGATCAACAACCTGGCTGGACTATAGCCTGGCAACCGCAAGAAGGGATATCAGACCCTGCTTCTTTTAATCCTGTTTTCAATCCTGATTCTACTACGTATTATCTGGCAACAGTTTTTGGTGAAAATAACTGTAATTCAACCAGAATAATTAATGTAAGGGTTCCCTTGGAGTTTAATTTCACCAAATTCCCGGTAACCGACACGTTAATAAATTATGGTGAGCGGATTGTATTATCTGTTTTTACTGATATTGACGGTGTTCAATATGAATGGGACCCTGATTATCGTTTAAGTTGTAATGATTGCGCTACCCCTATAGCTGATCCCAGGAAAAATACTACCTATGTTGTTACCATGAAGGGCGAGTGCAACACACGTACCGCATCATTTTATATTGAGGTTTACGACGATTTTTATATTGAAGCCCCTTCTGCATTTACACCAAATGGGGACGAGGTAAATGATATTTTTGAATTGCAAACCTTTAACATTGATGAAATTATTGAATTTAAGATTTATAACCGGTGGGGTAACAAAGTGTTTAGTACCAATAGTTTGAATGAAGGTTGGGACGGAACGGTTAATGGCAGGTTACAGCCAGCCGATACCTATGCCTGGTTTGTTAGGGCCCGTAATGTGTTTGGATTTG
>JBNLCS010000718.1:0-4059 GCA_050303935.1 Bacteroidales bacterium | reverse complement strand
ACAGAATGTTGCTTTACTTATATTTCCCTTCTCTTGTAACCATGCCTCTGCATGTGCATACATTGTTTCCTTTTTCATTTTTTCAGGCAAAGGTAACCCTGCTGAACTTCATGTGAAATATGGATTAGTAGACGGGATACTTTTCAATAAGGTTATTGTCAATTTCATATTTGCCATTATCAATATACGCTTTGAGCCTTGGCCACAAGTTGTGTGTATATGCAATGGCTTCCCCAATGGCGCTTTTAGGCAGGGTTTGGTTAAGGTTTGTCTTTATCCATGCTTCAAGTTCCGATAAAATTGGTTTGGCATATAACTGCCTGTACCTTTTTCTTGTTTCAAAGCTAATTGCCCTTTCCCGGGCTTTTCTTTCTATAGCATATAAATCCTGTATTTTAACCAAGGCGTGTTCAGCCCGTTTTTTATCGTTTTTCAGGGCTTTTTCAAAGTACCTGCGGGCATGGGCCATGCAGGCCAAATGGGTTATTTCACCATTGGTTTGCATGTTTTTGTATGCGCTGTAACCATCGGTTTGTATTGTCCCGTTAAAGTTTTTCAGTACTGCTTGCGGGGCTTTTGCTTCACGCCCCGGGTGATACCGGAAAAGCACCAACCGTTCTATTGGCGAGCGGTAAACCCACTGGTACCCCGTATGCAATGCCCCGTTTTTATGTGAGTCCTGGACACCAATGGGCGATTCATCGACCTGTAGGTAATCACAATCCAGGACTTGTTTTTGTAAGGCGTCATACAAGGGGGACAACAACTTAGCTGTTGCATTGAACCAGCCGTTTAGGGTCGAATCGCTTACTGTAAAGCCCTGTCGTTTAAATATTTGTATTTGCCTGTAATATGGCAAATGGTCAATAAATTTTGATACCATAATATAGGCCAACAAGCTTGCCCCTGCATTTCCCCTGGGAATTGGCAGTGTTGGCAGTTCTGCTATCTGAACCCCGTCATTGTTTGCTTTGGCATATTTCGGGCGTACTATTTTGCGTACATATACTTTGGCTGGGTTGTATTCCAGTACCTCGGTTATTTCTTCTCCTATTTTTTTTGAACCTTCCTGGATATCTTCCGGTTCAATAATTTCTTCTATTCTTGGTAAATGTGACGGGATACTGGCCCTGACTGGCTGTTGCTTTTCTTTAACGGGTTTTTCCCGTATGTAGTTTATCTCTTCTGTTTCTTTGGGGTGTTCTTCTTCCCCCGGATCATCAAACAGGCTTAATTGTGCATCATCCGAAGGGATAAAACGTTCGCTTTTGCTGCCAAAAATCAAGCGTTTGAGTTCATCAAGCTGCTGTTTCAGGTATTGGTTTTCTGAAAGCAGTTTTTCGTATTGTTCTTTTGAAACAAATTCCTGTTCTAAAATGGTATTTCCGGCTTTGTTGCCCACAGGCCAAAAATACCAATTTAATATTGATTGTTAAGGAGATAAGCCCTTGTAATTATCCACAAAAAAATATGCTGTTATTGATAAATAGCTGCCTGATTATTTGGCTGGTATTGTTTTCTTTCCTGAAGGTTCTTTATCGATATCCCATCAACCAGCATTACCATTTGTGAGTAACTTAACTGGTAACTTCCGGTTTTTATATCGTACCGGGGATGCTCAAATGTGCCGGACTCTAACCGCTTGTAGTAAAGGATAAAACCTCCGCCCCCCCCAGTGTAACAATTTGACCTTATTTCGGGATTTATTTATAAACACATAAACATCGCCATTTATTGGCGACTGGCCTAAATCGTTTTGTACTATGCCACATAAGCTGTCAAAACTCTTGCGCATATCGGTTGGGTTACAATATAATTGAAATTTTAACGACGAGCTCAAAGTAAACATTTCAGTAAAGCTTTATGAGTTGTTGTACCTGTTCTATTGGCATGCCTTCTGTAATCTTTAATATTACCCCATTGGGATAATCCAGTTGGATACCGGGAAAAATATCCTTAGCAATGGGTACTTCAACCGGTATAAAAGCCTTCCGGATTTCTTTTTGCCCTGTATGATTATGTTGGATTTCCTGTTCTTCATTAGATTTTTTGGCCAACCAATACTTGAACGTGTAATAATTTATTGAAACTGTTTTACAAAAAGCCTTTTGGCTCAGGCCACTTTTTTCCCATTGCCCAATTATGGCGTACATCTCCGGTTTTGAATACTTGCCTGTTTTCATACCAGCCAATTTAGTTCAGCATAACCGAATATTCAAGGTGTATGCTGCCGGAGGGTTACTAATTATAGATTATTTCTTCTTTTGTTAAAGTTGTGTTTGTTAGGTAGCCTTTCAAACCATCCCATGCTGCATCTTGATTAAATTTTACTTTGTCTATAGTGATTTCTACATCGCCTTCCAACTTTAGATATTTGTTATAACCTCTATTATTTATTGAGGATTTGGTTAGTTTTCCGGACTTAATTCTTTGTTCTAACTTCAATATGCCTCTTTCACGGTTAAAACGGTCTTTACTTGCCCGTTTCTCAGTATAACTGACAATCAATCGTATCTCATCATCCTTTTCTATGACCATGCTCGTATTATCACTCAAACTTAGTGACAGTATCTTTTGTTTAATGGAATCACTTTCATTCTTAATTCGTGCACCGAGAATAAAGTCATATTCTTTTTCTTGTAGCTCTTTTACATTTGCAGTAGAAAGTAGACCGGAATCAGCAATAACAATGAGTCTATCCAAACTATATTTGTTTCTAAAAGCATTTATTATTGGGAGCATTGTATGTCCCTCAAATTTGTTACCATGGTGAATTTCATAAGCTAAGGGGTATCCTTCGATACCAACAAGAAGCCCTAATACAATTTGTGAATTTTGGTGTTTTCCTTCTTTTGAAAATCCTCGTTTTCTGATCTCATCCTCATCATCAATTTGAAAATAAATGGTTGTGACATCATAGAATACAACACTTATAACTCCTCCAAGAACCTTCTTGGTATGGTTGTAACTTATTTGTTGTAAGGCCTCCTTGTGTTTGCTGTAGAGTTTATCCAGATACCTGTAAATACTATCTTCTTTAATATTTACACCAAAGTATCTGTAAAGATGTTGAGTTGTCTTTAATTTGCTTGCAGGGTGTGATAGCCGAATCAGTACTAATTGTCTTAACCCAACTTGAAAATAAAAGGCTAAAAAATCAATTACTTCAAAATTTTTAAATTTTATTATAGGCAGTTAATCAGGCATTTACAAAAACAACTTATTTTCTATTAAAATCCCAAACATCTAATAATCAATTATATATGGTTTTAATAATTTTCCGTAGTCCCCCATAGAATTGTATATTACAATTAATATACTTAGCTTTGCAATACGTTTGTAAAGCAAATTAAAAAAAAGAATAAAGGTACAGATAAGCAATATATTTATTATCGCTTAGTGCACACTTATAAAATTGGCAACAAGGTACGTCACCAAAACATCCTATCGTTGGGGAAGCTTGAAAATTTGCCAAAGGAAAGACATAAAGCCCTAGCTGACAGGATAGAAGAACTTGTTACGGGCAATGGTTCTTCTTTATTTTCAGACAATGATTATCAAAATGATGTTGAGCCACTTGCTACGCAATTTGCCGAAAAAATAATCAAAGACAAATTATTTAGTTTCACGCCAGATAGAAAGAAACAAGTATCTAAAGAAGTCATCAATAACATACAAGAGGTTGATTTAGACAGCATAGAACAAATTGAAAGCAAAGAAATTGGTGGCGAATGGCTTGTAAAACAAGCATTTGATAAATTGGGGGTAGCAACAATACTGGCCGAATTAGGTCTTGATATTGCACAAATGCTGCTCACAGGCAAGTTGTTGCATCCATCCAGTGAATTAGAAGCAGAAAGATGGTTGAAACAGAACTCCGGGGCTCGTGAGCTTTACCGGACAAAAGAGGATATTAGCCGTTACAGGTTATACACAGCAGCAAAGGATTTGTACCAAAATAAGGATACCATAGAAAAAGAATTGTACAACAAACTATGCAGCCTTTTTTCCGGGAGGAGTAAAATAGTTATTTACGATTTAACCAATATGTATTTCACG
>JBNLCS010000717.1:0-4641 GCA_050303935.1 Bacteroidales bacterium | reverse complement strand
TTTTTTGATAAGGAATTTGAAGCGTTCCAAAAGTTTGGACTAAAAGATGGGATGAATATTATAGAATGTGGTAGTGGTCCGGGATATCTTATGTTAAACATATTAAAAAAGTTACCCAATTGTAACGCAACTGCTTTAGAAATTGACCCCTACCTATTTGAAATATTAACTGCGAATTCAGAAAGTCAGGGTAAAAAATTATATAATCCGATTCAGGGATCAATATATGATATAGATTTACCTGATTCAAGTGTGGATTTTGCTGTTACCCGTTTGGTAATTGAGCATTTACAGGACCCATATCAGGCATTTGCTGAATTAAGAAGAATATTAAAACCTGATGGCATCCTGGTTGTAGTAAGTAACGATTTTGCTTATCATGTTTTAACTTATCCGGTTATCCCCGAATTAGATGAGATGTTTGATGCTTACAATCGTTCAAGGTTCCAGGAAGGTGGTAACCCACTTGTTGGCAGGCAACTTCCAGTATTTCTGGAACACTCTGGTTTTAAAAACGTTGATATCCAGTTAACAACAGCGCACAGTAAGTTAAAAAGTGATCAGGCCATGCTTGCTGCTGAAAATGTAAATATTTCCAGGTCACTTGTTAAAGAAGGCTTCTTAAAAGCTGAAACATTGGAAAATTTGCTTGAAAATTGGTTTGAGATGTTGAATACCCCAGATCATGTAATATTTAGACAGCTATTTATTGTAGGTGGTAGTAAAGATGGTTCCAAACAAATTGATTTTGAATCGTTAAAAATTAAGTATAAAGAAAATCTGGAAGCCATTGCCCAAAAAGCAAAACAATCTACCCAAATAGATTATTCAAACATTGATATAGATGCTAAGGAACTTGAGAAGCATATATTATCAGAATGGAAACGAACATTAAATAATGAAGATGTTACAATAACTGACAATTTCTTTGATATAGGAGGAAGTTCTGTTCTAATTCCGGAAATTAGTAATGCGATCTATTCACAAACCGGGGTTAAATTAAAAAATCTTGATTTTTTCCAAAATCCAACCATAAAAAGCTTAACAGAACACGTTCTTACTAAAAGTTCACAATCAAAATCATCTGATGTAAATGCTGATTCAGTAAAGAAACAAAGCATTAAAGAAAAAAACCTTTTCTCAACAGATGAAGAACAAAAATCAAAACTTAAATCACAAAGAGACAGGTTTAAAAGCCGAAGAAAATAATCTAACTTATGAGTTCAAAAAAAGCAAATAACCAAAACCTTGAAGGTATAGCCATCATTGGTATGGCTGGTAAATTTCCCGGAGTAGAAAATATTTATGAATATTGGGATGCTATAATTCATAAAAAAGAATTATTAAAACGGTTCACTGATGAGGAATTAAGTGCCAATTCGGTTGACGAAGAAACGAAAAAACACAAACATTTTGTTCCTGTTAATGGTTTAATCCATACGGCGGAATATTTTGATTCTTCTTTTTTTGGTTTTACACCCCGTGAGGCAGACCTCACTGATCCTCAACACCGGAAATTTCTTGAGGTAAGTTATGAAGCGTTGGAACATGCCGGACAGTCCCCGGATAATTATAACGGGGCAATTGGTGTATTTGCCGGGTGCAGTATGAATAATTATCTTTTAAAAAACTTACTGCAATATCCTGAACTATTAAGAAATAATGGTGAGTTCCAAACCATTGTAAATAACGATAAGGACTTTCTAACAACGAAAGTTTCGTATAAATTAGACCTGACAGGTCCCAGTTTTGATATCCAAACTGCTTGTTCAACCTCATTGGTGGCTATTCATGTTGCTTGTCAGAACTTATTGAATTATCAATGCGATATTGCGTTAGGTGGGGGGGCATTTGTGATGAACCCCAGGGGGCACGGATATATGTTCAAACCGGGAGGAATTGAGTCGGCAATAGGTACTTGCCGTCCCTTTGATATCGATGCAGAAGGAACTGTTTTTGGGGAAGGTGTTGGTGTTATTGTACTTAAAAGGCTAGAAGATGCTGTTGCAGATAAGGATGAAATATGGGCAGTTATCAGGTCATCTGCCATTAATAATGATGGCTCATTTAAAGTGGGCTATATGGCACCAAGTACGGATGGCCAGGCTGAGGCTATCTCGATGGCCATGGAGTTTGGGGATATTGATGCCAAAACGATCTCATACATTGAAGCCCATGGTACCGGAACAAAGTTAGGAGACCCTATTGAAATTAGTGGCCTTACGAAAGTTTATCGTAAATATACAGATGAGGTAGGTTATTGTGCCATTGGATCCGTTAAAGGGAACATTGGCCATTGTGATGTGGCATCTGGTGTTGCCGGTATTATTAAAACTGCCTTGGCTTTAAAATACAAGAAACTACCCCCAAGTATAAATTATGAGTCGGCCAATCCTGAACTGCAATTGCATACTACCCCGTTTTATGTTAATACAGAATTAAAAGATTGGGAGGTTGAAGGTATTCCCCGCCGGGCTGCTATTAGTTCATTTGGTATTGGTGGTACAAATGCCCATTGCATTTTAGAGGAGTGGGATGAAAATGTATCAGTGGAAAGTGAAAAAGAAATACATTTGTTGCCATTATCGGCCAAAAACACGAAACCTTTAGATAAAATGATCGAAAATTTAGTCGATCATGTTCGTGAAACGAAACAGAATTTAGCCGATATTGCACATACCCTTCAAACAGGAAGAAACTTTTATGCACACCGTGCCATGTTGGTTGGCAAATCGAAAAAGGAAATTGCAAACATATATTCAAAAGAGAATAAAGATGTATTAATAAAGGGTAAGGAAGTACTTTCTGATCCATCTGTAATCTTTATGTTTACAGGACAAGGCAGTCAATATATAAACATGGCCAAAGGATTATATAATAATTTTGAATTATTTAAAAATATTGTTGACGATGCGCATGATATCCTGCTGCAATCAATGGATATTAATTTGCGGGAATTATTGTTTAATGATCCTGAGAATAAAGAACTGGTTAATAAAGTAAACTTAACCTCGAATACACAACCTCTACTTTTTGTTGTTCAATATGCAACGGCTTGTTTGTTAATGGAATGTGGGATTTTTCCAGATGCCTTAACAGGGCACAGTATTGGAGAAATAACTGCTGCAACATTATCCGGGGTATTTTCTTTTGAAGATGCATTAAAGGTTGTAGCTTCAAGGGGTAAAATTATGCAGGCCCAGCAACCGGGATCTATGTTGTCTGTTAACCTGCCTGTTGAGGAGCTTACACCATTGCTTAATGATAAAGTAGAAATTTCGCTTCAAAATGCCCCTGGATATTGTGTTATTTCTGGTTCTGATGAAGATATTATTGCTTTTGAAAAGGAGATCAACAGTAAAATTGAAAATTTACATACTACCATATTAAAAACATCCCACGCTTTTCATTCAAAATTAATGGAACCGGCATTGGGGCCATTTAAAAAAGTATTTGATGAAATAGAATTTAATGAGCCGGAAATCCCATTTATTTCAAATGTAACAGGCACCTGGATTACCAAAGAAGAAGCTTGCAATCCACAATACTGGGCTGATCATATTAGGTCAATGGTGAATTTTGCTGGTGGAATAAACGAAATATTTCAGTCTGAACAAGAAGTACTGTTTATGGAAATTGGCCCGGGTAATTCGTTATCCCTGCTGTTATCTCAGTTTGATACTTCGGCTAATTTTAAATCGATATCAACAATAAGGCATCCACGCTCAAAGGAAGATGATATTGTATTCTTTTATAAGTCAATTGCTGATTACTGGGTGTCTGGAGGAAAAATTGAATGGAACGGGTATTATGAGGATGAAAACAGGTTCAAAGTTCCTTTACCAACATATCCGTTTGAATTAAAGAGGCATTGGATTGATCCAAAAGTTTATTTTAATATATATACAGGTATTCAATCGGAAGTTAAATCAATTGATCAGGCAGAAAATATAGGGGATGAAACTGAACATGTAAAACCTGCATTGTCTGCGTTACACAAAAGACCTGATTTAGCTTCGGAGTATATTGCCCCATCATCGCCTACTGAAAAAAAGGTAGTAGAAATTTGGCAGGAATTGCTTGGAGTGGGGGGGATAGGTATACAAGACGATTTTTTTGAATTAGGTGGGCATTCATTGCTGGCATCTCAACTTATGGTGCGGATCAATGAGAATTTCAATGTAAAATTACCATTGGATAGTATCTTCAATTCTCCTACGGCGAGTAAGCTTATTCAAAAATTTGACCTGGAAATCCCAAGTGGGGCTGGCAAGGTTGAAATTAAAAAGAAAGTTGCAGATTACTATCCATTGAGCCCGGAACAAAAACGTCTTTGGTTAATCAATAAAATTGATCAAAATAATCCTGCATATAACATACCTTTTACCTATAAACTTACGGGAGAGGTAAATATTGAGGCTTTAAACAAAAGTTTTGAAACCGTAACAGAAAGGCACCTCACCTTAAAAAGTTATATTGATATTAAAGATGATGAACCGGTTGCCCGGATAAATAAGGAAGTTTATTCAATAAAATATATTGATAGTACTGATAAAAAAATCGATAATATTGATACATATGTTCAAGAAATAATTGGGAAGGATACGCGTGAAAGTTTTGATTTAACCAATGGGCCGTTGA
>JBNLCS010000716.1:0-10707 GCA_050303935.1 Bacteroidales bacterium | reverse complement strand
ATTGATATCTCAGGGCTTTCATACAAATATTTAAAAGATAAAGGAACGGCCCAATGGCCTTTTACCAAAAACGGGAAAGGCGAAACAAAGAGACTGTTTACCGATGGGAAATTTTATACCCCTGACCAAAAAGCCAACATTCACCCGGTTATTCCACGCCATACTGAAACCGAAAACCGTGAATATCCACTTATTCTTACTACAGGGAGGGTCCGGGACCAATGGCACACCATGACCAAAACCGGGAAAGTGCAAAAACTGACCCAACATATTAATAAGCCTTTTCTTGAAATAAACCCTGCTGATGCAGTGGTAAGAAATATAAAAGAGAATGATATCGTGCTTATACATGGTGAGAGAGGGGACGTGAAGGTTTTGGCGACAATTACTGAATCGGTTAAAAAAGGGGTTGTGTTCCTGCCAATGCACTGGGGCAAGATAATTGATAATGACAGCCCAAGGGCAAATAATATTACCACCGGCAAGGTTGACCCGATATCAAAAGAACCTGATTTTAAATATACCCGGGTACAGGTATACCCGCATGTTAAAGCCAAAGAGAAAATAATTGTAATCGGTGCCGGGGCAGCGTCCCATAAATTTGTTGAAATCTATAGAGGGCTTAACAGGGAGGATGAGGTATCTGTTTTCTCCGCTGAAAAAGATGTGTTTTATAATAGGATTTTATTACCGGATTACATCAATGGTGAAAAACGTTTTGATGAACTCAGAAAAGTACAGGAGGGTGAGTTACGTGATTTGAATATTAAGCTGTATGAAGGAAACAGGATTATTGAAATAAATAAGGATGAAAAAAAAGTAATTGATTCTTACGGGAAAGAACACACGTATGATAAGCTCGTTTTGTGTACAGGTAGCAGCCCCCGCATCCCACCAACTATTGACAGGTATATCCCAGGTATTTTTACATTGCGTAATAAAGAGGATGCCGATGATATTTTAAATCACTTAAACAATAAAAATGTTGATAATATTTTGGTTGTAGGAGGCGGCTTACTTGGTCTGGAAACAGCTTCTTCATTGTTTAGGATGAAAAAAACCATAACCCTGGTGCACAGAAATTCAAGGTTGATGGATAAACAACTGGACTATACAGCTGCTACATTGCTTTCACAACAAGTTGTTGTATTAGGGATAAACGTTAGTTTTAGTGATGAAGTTGAGGAAATTCTTTTACTGGATGACCTGAAGCTTTATGTAGTATTTAAAAGTGGGAAAAAACAAATTTTTGAGGCAATTGTTGTGGCCATTGGGACCAAACCAAACATTAAACTTGCCATGGCTGCAGAAATTAGGACAAACCGGGCAATTATTGTTAATGAAAAACTTGAAACAAGTGAGAAAGATATTTATGCAATTGGTGAAGTAGCAGAACTGAATGGCCAAACGTATGGTATAACAGCTGCTGCAGAAGAACAGGCAGAAATTTTGGCTAAATCATTAGCAGGGGACCCAAATGTTATTTACACGGGGTCCATACCCATAAATATTCTTAAGTTTCCGGGGATTGAACTTTGCACGATAGGTAATATAAAAACACCTGATACACATGAAGAAGGCTATGAGGAGGTGGTGTTCTCCGACTTGTCGTTGTATTATTATAAAAAATGCATTCTGAATAATGATCGCATGATTGGCACCATTCTGATGGGTGATAGGTCAGAGTTTTCAACGTTTAAAGAACTTATTCAAAAAAAACAGGAACTGGCTGAAATGCGTTTAAGGCTCCTTAGAAGCGGTAAAGAATTACCGCCTGTAAAAGGAAAAATTGTTTGTTCGTGCAATAATGTTGGGAAAGGAAATATAGAGGATCAAATAAACACAGGGGTTTTCTACTTGAACGATATCTGTAAAAATACAGGCGCAGGTACAGGTTGTGGGAGTTGTGTGCCTGAAATAAAGCAGATATTGAGAGGTACTAAACAAGAATTATTGGTAACCAAAAATTAGGTATGTAATGAATTTAAATAAATATCTGGTAAGGGTTTTTATTAAAGGCGGAATTGTTTCTCCCAGGTTTATGTTAAAAATTATGTCGGTTGCCAAAAAAATGGGCAATGAACACATTTATTTCGGTTCAAAACAGGATATACTATTTTATGCGGATAAAAAAGATATTGAATATGTTGAATCAAAACTGGACGATATCAGGTTGATCCTGAACAAAGATTTTATTGGGATTGAGCGGAATATCACCAGTTCGTACCCTGCTTTTGATATCTTGCCTTCAACTTCATGGATATCTTCAGGGACCTACAAAGATATTTTTGAAGGGTTTAACTATATTCCCAGGTTAAGTATTAATATTGTGGATCCTGTTCAAAATCTTGTTCCGCTTTTTTATGGTGAATTAAATTTTGTCGCTTCTAAAAAAGAGAATTACTGGCATTTATTTGTTAATTTGAGGTTTTCAGATGTTCAGCTTGAATGGCCCGGGTTAATTTTCTCTAAAGATATTCCCAGACTGGCAAAGGAAATTGAAGAGATTGTACATGCATATCCTGAAATACCGGTTGAATTGGTGGTAGATTATGTAACATCCAGAAACAATTTCTATTTTATGGGGCATGAAATGGAATTAAAGTTTTCTGAAGGTTTTTTTCCATATTACGAAGGAATAAACCCTATGTTAAACGGGGATAATTTATGGGCGGGGTTTTATTGGAAAAATAATGCTTACGATATCACGTTTTTAGAGTCCATTGCAAGATTATGCTTAAAAACAAATGTCCAGAATGTGTGCATAACACCCTGGAAATCTTTTTTGGTTAAAAATATTAAAAAAGAAGATGTTTTAAAATGGCAACAAATTATTGGCCAGTATGGAATAAATATGCGGCACTCCTCGTTTGAGCTTAACTGGCACCTTCCCCTTCTGTCAAAAAGGGCGCTTAAACTTAAAAGTTTTATTACCGGTGAGTTAAATAAAATTGACATACGCACGTATGGCCTTACATTTAGCATAGATACCACCATAGCTGATAAGTTTACCTCAATAGTAATTGTTGAGCGACCGTTGTTTAAGATGTTTGGCAACTATCACGTAATAAATAGATATGATATTTTTTATGCGAAGAATTTTAATGCAAACTCAGGTGAGTATATTCAATATTCTACGGTTTACGAGAAAGCAGATATCATCGTAAAACTGGTTGAACTAAGCCGCGAATTCTTTGTGAAATTAACAGTGCCAAAAGTAAAATTGAACATTAAAAAAAACAAAGCTGTTGCCAAAGAATATCATTTATATCAGTGTGAACATTGTTTAACAGTTTATGATGAAGAAGCAGGCGATGAATACAACAAGATAAAACCAAAAACTGCATTTATCAACCTGCCGGATTCCTTTAAATGTCCAACGTGTGATGGTAAAAAGTCGGATTTTGAACTGATCACCGGTCGTGTGGATAAATTATCTACAAAAGTAAAAGGCTAAATACCTTTGTAGCATGTACTAAAAACATGGAAAGGTTCGGAAAAAACATGGAAGAAAGGCACAAAACCATGGAAGAACTTTAAAAAAGGCATGGAAGAACGGGTAAATTGCCTGGAAGAAGCCCTAAAAACGGTGGGTTAAATCAGATTTTTTCGGAAACCTGTTCAAAAAATATGGTTTGAAGGGTTAAAGCTTCCGGGGGATGTAGGTTTAAGCGGAGGGAATAGCTTTCTTTAGGGGGGGATTGTTTAATTAGTAGTTTATCATTGGCGATATATTGATTGCATAAATTCTTCCGGATGTAGTTGTTCTAATGAAATCGATATCAGTAAAATAACGTGTTGATCGTTTAACAAAAAAATCAGTGTTTTTCCATTTTCTTTTATATTTTTAACCTGTTATTGATATTCATACCATTTACGAAAATAAATGTTTTTCAATACCTTCGTTAGTCAGAAATTTTATGGGTTTTATTAAATATTTTATCTTTTTAGGAAGAATTAAATAAAAACAATAATATCAAATGAAATGACAAAATCTGTTCTATTATTTTTATTTGCAATTGCTTTTATTCAAAGTGTAAGAGCACAAAGCAGTTTATCGGGAGATATTATTGATGAAAAAAACAATCCTGTATTTTTTGCCACAGTTGTTTTATATAACCAGTCAGACAGTAGTATTGCAAATTCTTCTTTATCAGGAGAGAAAGGAGATTTTGAAATAAAAGGTATCAAACCTGGTAAATATTACCTTGAAATCCGTTTTGTCGGATACCAGGAGAAAACCATAGACGGGCTTGAATTTCCAAGAGATAATAATTCCAACCTGTCGTTACAAATGGAACCTTCGCATAACGAACTATCTGAGGTGGTTGTTATTGCAAAAAAACAATTATTGGAACAGGGATCCGACCGGTTAATTGTAAATGTTAGCGATAATATTTCTGGAAGTGATAATAGTTTAATGGATGTGATGAAAAAAGTGCCTGGCGTAATTGTAATGGGCGATAAAATTAGCCTGGCAGGATCGTCAAACCTTACTATATTGATTGATGGGAAAACTACAAAGTATATGGATATATCCTCCCTGTTAAAAGACATGCCGGGAGACAACATTGAAAAGATTGAGATCATTCACCAACCAGGGGCTGAGTTTGATGCATCCGGCTCAGGGCCTATTATAAACATAATCCTTAAAAAGAACAAGCTGTTTGGAACTTTTGGTTCAGTAAACACCGGTATTTCAAAAGGCGATTCGTGGCGGTACAATACCAATGCCAGCTTTACACAGTATCAAGGGAATGTTAATATCAGCGGTAGTGCAGGATATCAAAATTCTGAATATAAAAGCCGGATGGATATTGACCGGTATGTTGATGATGATTTATACGACCAGTCAAGTTATAATAATAATTCATGGGATACATACCGGGGAAATTTAAATATTGACTGGAACATGAACACAAAGCATAGAATGGGTGTGCAGTCAAGGTTTATAAAATATGATTCTGACGATTTAGTATTGACTAACCTTGACATCTTTTCCGGAAACAGTCTTAATATATCTTCCAATACCAGCAATAACCGGGATGGGTTCTGGAGGTTCGGGAGTGTTAACCCCTATTATACATTTGAAATAGATAGTATGGGTCAAAAACTGGATATTGACTTTAACTATATTCAATATGGCAGTAAAGACAAAAATTACCTTGTTGAACGGGAAACCAGCGATGAAACAATATTGGCTGAAAACAGGATGTCCCAACCCGGAACAACGAAAATATCGGTTGCAAAACTGGATTATACGTACCCGGCATCCGAATATTTAAAACTGCAGGTTGGTGCAAAATATAGTTTTGCTGATTTAGATAATGATTTTCAATATGAAGAACTGATAAATGGGATTTGGGAGCCAAGCGGACAAAGTAACCACTTTCTATTTAAGGAAACCATATATGCCGGTTATGGAAAATTGTCCTATAATAAATCAAAATGGGCAGGGACCCTTGGATTGAGGTATGAAGACAGCCGGTCGGAAGGAAAAAGCGAAGGCATAGATACGGTATTGACCAGAAGGATTGCCAAATTTTTTCCAAGTGGGAGCATTAGCAGAGATATAAGCAAAAATATAAAAGGAATTTTAGCCTATAGCTATCGTTTAGATCGCCCCCGGTATTCTTCTTTGAACCCTTTCAGGTATAATTTAGACGCCTATACCTATGAAAAAGGCAACCCTGATATAAAGGCTGAATTCACACATAGCATGAAATTTAGTTTAGCCTTTCAAAACCAGCCATTTTTCAATGTTGAATATAAACTGACAAAAGATCCCATAACACAGGTTTACGGACAAAATGAAGAAACAGGTGAGGCATTTCGCGGGGATGACAATCTTGATAAGAGGAACGTATTCAACACCAGCCTTTATTTCCCCCTTGATTTTATTCCAAAAATATCGGGATATGGCGGTGTTATCGTGAATAATTTGTTTTTTGACACCAAATACCTGAATGATGCCTACCTGATTTCCAAATGGGATTATATCGCCTTTCTGCAAATGAAATTTACCTTACCCTGGAACGTATTAACTGAATTATCCGGCTATTATACATCCGGAGGGTTAGAAGGAACAATGACCTATGAATATATGTATGGAGCCAGCATCGGTGTTGGTAAAAAATTTTTAAATGATAAAGTTAATGTCAATTTAGGTGTTGAAAACTTTATAAGCCGTTTTTTCTACGGTAAACTAAAGTACAACACGTTGGATGTACTGATATATAATGAATGGGAAGCGCCTGTAGTTAATTTAAAAGTAAGCTACAACTTTGGAAATAAACATTTGAAATATGAAAAGCATGAAAGCGGATCATTGGAAGAGTTGAACAGGACCGGGAAAAATTAATTTATTGTTAAATTAATAAAACAAAAACCGTTATTCTGCAGCAATTATCTTTTGTGTTTGATATGGGTTTTGTGAGATAGTATTACATTATAATAATTCTTCGTGGTCACGGACGGAGGACGTCCGCGCCAGGTTGGGACTAAATTAAATATTATTTCTAATCCATTTTTCCAGTCGGCTTTTATCCCAAAATAATTTTAATGTTAAAAGAATAAAACAAATCAGACTTAGTGCAGAACATATGCCAAAGACAACCAAAATACTTTCGATATTCCGATTCGCTTTTTGTTGAAGTATAAAAATCATAGGAATATACCAAAAAAATAAGACAAGAATATTTACTATTCCAAAAGAAATTTTTAGCGAGATTTTAGTTTGAGTACCGTCAGGTACAATGACACCTTTTACTTTTGACCTAAAAGGATCCTGAATAAAACTAAATGGATTGATGTATGCATTTATCCTGGAATTTTGAATATACCCATCCATTATCTTATTTGAAAAGAATTCTGTTCCCCCGCCCATAGCGTCTTTCATCTTTACGATTAATTCATCAATTTGCATTGTAGATATATAGATTATTTTTCTTTTCAGCATTTAGATGACTGAGTTTTGTGAGACGTTTACGTTTATGTTCTATATTATATTTGAGATTCGGCTAATCCCTTTAAAAAGTCAAACCAGTTTAGTTTTTTTATTTCCCAATAATTTTCAAGTTGATTAAATGTTCCAATTAAAGAGGATGCAAAAGCAAGGTAACTTCCATAAAAAGCCCATGGATTTGATGTTGATAATGCCATAGCCACGCTTGATCCAGATAACCCCATAACACTACCTATAAAAGAAAATGAATCAAACTTCAATTCTTGTAATTGTTTATTTGCTTTATATAAGTTTTTCTTAGCTTTCTGGTTGATTTCTGAATCTGATGAAGATTCAGTTATATCTTTAATGTGTTCTCTAAAGTTCTTTATTTTTTTGTTTTGATGAAATTCAATAAATTCCTCAACATTTCTGATTTGAATATTTGGCAATCCATAAATTATTTGTGGCAAATTATCAATATATTTTTCTGCAGTTTTTTCATATTGGCTATATGTTGAGATCAGCTTATATCTGTATAACTTAGCTTTTGCAGCATCATCAATTGGAATAGCTCCATATTTCTTTGAAACATTTTCAATAACATTAATATTCATAGCCTCAAAGCTAGTTGGGTTTGGCGAAGCATAATTATTTCCATAACTATTTTCAATATAACTTACAGCTTTTTTAAAATCATAAGCCATAAAATCCTTCTCAAATCCTTCTTTTATTTTATTTACATCCAGCCAAGTTAATTCTCTTTCTGTTGATTTTTGAATAAATATTTCGGATTGAAGTAGTTCTTGCATTTTAATTAAATCTACCTGCTTTAATTTCGCTTGATCCTTATTAAGGAATTGAATTCTATTTTGTAAAAATTTTTCTGCTTCCTTCGCAGCATCCATATCGATAATTATTTTATCAAATAGTAAAAGAATTGCAGGTTTTTGAATAAAATTTATTATTGAGGTTGGATACAACCATCCGTTTTCCATTCCCTTGAGATTGGATATTTCTTTTCCTTTTTCACCTTTTAAAATATATGAAGGGATCAATCCTATATCACTTCTTTTTATTTTTTTTCTAATTCTCATTTTAATGGGTTTTGTGAGATTATTTACTTAAATCCTTGGATTTTTCATCATCCAGGTTTATTTCTTTTCCGCAATAGTTGTATGTTAAAGAAATGCCCCGCTTGGCGCGGACGTCCTTCGTCCGTGCCTTTTTCTAAATTTAACAAAAGAGCTTCATCCAATTATACTAAAGTTTTTTGTTGACACCCTTGCTCATTCAAAATCAAAATTCCCTTCGACTTATTCCCATAATACAAATTTCCCGAATTTTGATAAATAAAAAGGCATATTGAATAAAATACTTATCCGCAAGTTATTAACTAAAAAATGAGGGTGTATAAAAATTAGGACGTGGTGTGTATACCTTACAGGCCAGGTCATATGGATAACGCCGTCATTGCGAACGCAGTGAAGCAATCTGCCTAAAATTTAGCAGATTGCTTCGTCGTGCCTCCTCGTATGACGGCACTCTTTTAATCTGGTCAATCCCTCCTTTATTCGAAACAACCAACGATAAATTAATCAAATTCGTTATGTCTTTGTTAAACCAGCCTGTGTTTTTTTAGTAATTGTACTATCTTGTCAGGTATCACAGCATTTAACAACCACCGGTGCCCTTGTTCCGACATTTTATTTAAAGTCTTTCTGATAATATTCACCAGTTTGGCTTCATCGTATTTTTCTGAAAATTCATCCAGGTAGTTCTCAATAAATACAATACAGGCAATGTCCTCAACCAATTGTACATCGTGGTCGGTTTTAATGCCTTCTTTTTTTATTATTCTAAGTACTTTTTCCTTTACTTCACCTGTTATTTTTTCCTCATCCATCAATCTTTCCGCTATTGTTGCCTGATGCTTGTAAACTTCATTTCTCCACAAATAATAACCTGATCTTCCTTCGGGAAAATCTTTCCTGTTAACCTCCCATCGGCACAAATGATGGCACCTGGCAGCCAGTTCAAGGTGAATGCCCGGTTGTTGTATAATTTTGTATAATTTTTTTACCATTCGTTCGCAATACAGGCTTTCCCGGCTTACTTCATATTCCCCTGCGCTTTCTTTAACCGGGTCCAGCGCATGCAAGCTGTCTATTTTCTCAAACAAATCGTTCATAGCCTTTAAATTTTATGCAAAAAAAACGCTTTCTGATAAAAAAAACTCAAAATATTGAATGTTTTTAAAGTAAATAAGTAAATATACTTATATATTAGCCAATAATACTTAATTATTCACGAAGATTAATCACATAATACTTATTTTTGTGTAGGTATTATCGTTTTTTATTAATGCTAATTGAGTAGAATTATGAAGAAAATTGTAGTAATAGGAAATGGAATGACAGGGTATAAGTTTTGTGAGAAATTTGTTGATCAAAACCTGTCAGGCAAATATAAATTGGTTGTTATTGGGGAAGAGCCCCGCCCGGCTTACGACAGGGTGCATCTTACCGATTTTTATACCGGGCGAAGTGCCGAAGACCTTTTAATGAAACCGGCTTCCTGGTATGCCGAAAACGATATTGAATTAATTATTAATGAACTGGTAACAGAAGTGGACAGGGAAAATAAAAAGATAACTACAAATAAGGGCCTTTCTTTTGATTATGATACCCTGGTATTTGCAACCGGATCGTCCGCCTTTGTGCCCCCCATAGCAGGTTCCGATAAAAAGGGGGTATTTGTATATCGTACCATTGAAGATTTGGAAGAAATAAAAAGATATGTGCCCAACGCGAAAAAAGCAGGGGTAATAGGTGGTGGTTTACTGGGGCTTGAAGCTGCCAAAGCATTGATAGATGATGGGCTGGAAACCACCGTAATTGAAAGGGCGCCATGGTTAATGGGACGGCAGGTGGATGAAAAGGGTGGGGCTGTATTAAAAGAAAGCCTGGAAAAATTGAAATTGAATGTATTGGTTGATGTAAATACCAAATCAATACAGGGAAATGGCAGCATTGAATCACTCACCTTTGATGATGGCTCTGATATCGATCTTGATATTCTCGTAATTTCTGCAGGGATAACCCCCCGTGACGAACTTGCAAAAAAGGCCGGGCTGGAAACCGGGCCAAGAGGGGGTATTTTGGTAGACGAAAACCTGAAAACAAGCGATCCTGACATTTATGCAATTGGTGAATGTGCATTTGCCCGGGGGATGATATGGGGACTGGTGGCGCCCTGTTACGACATGGCCGGCGCTGTTGTAAAACAATTGGCCGGTGAAACAGGTGTTTTCACGGGGGCCGACCTTTCAACAAAACTTAAACTAATAGGTACCGATGTAGCAAGTTTTGGTGATTCACAAGGTATTCATCCGGGGTCTGTTCCCCTTGTATATGAGAACAAAAGAAAAGGGGTGTATAAAAGGCTGAACATTTCAGAAGATGGTAATTACTTATTAGGTGGGGTGTTGGTGGGTGATTCGGAAGATTATAACATGTTTCTGCAGATGTACCTTTCAAAGATCAAATTACCAAAAAACCCGGAAAGCTTGTTATTGGGGAGCAGTGCACAGGGTGGGGGGGTACATATAAATGTGCTTGATCTTCCTGACCAGGCTACTATTTGTTCCTGTGAAAATGTTTCAAAAGGGGTGATTTACAATAATATCAATGAGAAGGGGCTTACTGCCATCGGAGAAATAAAAAAATGTACGAAGGCTGGGACCGGGTGTGGAGGGTGCCTGC
>JBNLCS010000715.1:0-5867 GCA_050303935.1 Bacteroidales bacterium | reverse complement strand
CGAAATACTGCTTTTGTAACTTGTAATTACACCCATTTTGGGCTCTGCCTACCGGGGAATTTGCTTTATATGCTGTAAATCAATACCCTGCACACTGCATGACAAAATCCTACGTGTTGGAAAACGTCCTGCAGCGTGCATGGCGAAATCCTACGTGTTGGAAAACGCCCTGCAGCGTGCATGACGAAATTTTACGCGTTGGAAAACGTCCTGCAGCGTGCATGGTGAAATTTTACGTATTGGAGAATGTCCTCTGCCGCGGACGTCCACGTCCGTGGCTATAATTAAGGTTAATTCCAGTTATTTACCAAAGGTTTATGGCCTAATACACAAACTTTAACCAATCCTTTTTTTATGGTTTTTACGAGTAAAAATATCTATCCAACCAACAATTGTAGATGTAGTAAAATATGCTTTATCCGGGTCCCGGATTTTGTATTTTTCTGACATTAGATATGTTTTAGCACTGAATTTTTTTTGAATATAATAGAAATATTTAATGCCAATATCATAAAATAAAAGATTACTGGTATATAAGGCACGGACGTGGACGTCCGCGCCAGTTCGGCGATACCCGGCAACGGTTTAATTTGTATTATTGAGTATATAAAACATCGTAATTTACTATTCCCCGGCTACCACACAATTTTATCATATGGCATTATAAAACAATATTGTAATTCACCCACATGATAAGAACTGTACGGCCAATGTTAGTATGTTAAGGATTTTTCCGTCATTGCGAAGGAAGCATGACTGAAGCAATCTGTTAATAGTTAGCAGATTGCTTCTTTTTCACCCGCAATGACATTGTTTAGATTAGGCTTAACATATTACTTGGGCACAGACGGCCATTTCTGTTCAACACACAGGAGTATTGGTTTCCCTCGCGCTGCAGGTTCGCGTGGCAACGTGTTTTAAATCATGTCCGTAATGCAGGTTGTTTCTGTTTATAGCTTTGTCTTCCCCCACCTGTTGAAATGCCATACAGCTTTAAATAAACAGTTGTTATACGCGTGGAGGGATGTTTAGCCCGGTATAAATTCCCCCAACCGAGCTGCAAGGGCTTGTATCCTATAATTTTTATTCCCCCACCGGATTTCAGGGTGCAAAGCTTTGTATTTATGCTCCCCCGCCTGTTGAAATACCAGACACCTGAATATTTTACCTTTTCCGTTTGCCGGGGGGCCGTTTATCTAAAAATACATTGTGGAAATTCCAAATTGGCGTGTTGCAAATTGCCCGGTTGGTGCAGATCTTTGTTCCGTGACTGTGCCTTTGTTGGCTTGGCGTTTTGTATTTCCAGGTTGATTAGTTCTACGGAATATACCGCTATGCTTTGAATTTGCGAACAGCGCAGCCCTCACTGAAAGTAAAAAAAGCTAGCGGTATATCTGGTTCTAAACAGCTTTTGTTTCACAAAATTGCCAAGAACCAGTATATTTTTAATCGTCAAAAAATAGATACGCATATTTTTTGTGGCACGTAGTTTATATAAGCTTTGATTTACCTGTTAGCAGGTAATTTTGTGTATCTTTGTAAACAAAAAGCAGTACATATTGATTATTATGAAGTTTAATGAAAAAATATCTTTACTGTGGAAACAAAAAAAATTATCCCAAACCAAACTTGCGGAACAAATAGGGATTTACCGCGATGCTATTGGTAAATTTAAACGTTAAATTATAAAATTATGATTCGTACAGTTGTAACACCTGATAAAAACTTTCTATCTTTCAATATTCCTGATAAATATATTGGAAAAAAAATGGAGGTAATTGCTTTTGCCGTGGATGAAACTTCGGAAGATGTGATTTACACAACCAAAAGCAATAAAAGCTTTGCTGCGATTAAATTAAACACCAAAGGCTTTAAATTTAACCGAGACGAAGCAAATGAACGATAATTGTTTTATTGATACCAATATCCTTGTTTACTGCTATACCGAAGACGAACCAGTTAAATATCAAAAAGCTTTAGACATTGCCAATAATCCTGATACGTTTATCAGCACCCAGGTTCTGACTGAACTTTCCAATACATTGAAAAAGAAGTTTAAACTGGACTGGAAAACCATTGAAAATGTTGTTTCAGAAGTAAGTTCCGATTTTAATGTATATGTAAACAAGCCCGCTACTATTGAACGTGCTTGCAAGATTGCCGATAAAACTTATTCAAGATATTAATCCTTTCTTGGTTGGTTGTATTCCAAAATTCGGTGGGGATAAGCTTATAAACTTAGGAAGAGTTATTCTTATTATCTTAAAAAGAGTCATGTTTATAACTTTCCATTTTTTAGAAGTTTTCCGTCATTGCGAAGGAAGCATGACTGAAGCAATCTTTACATAGCTGGCAGATTGCTTCTTTTTACTCCTTTATTAAACGAATATAACTGCCAACGTTCCTCACTTTTTTTCCTCTTGACAATACAGGTCAAATATTACTTTTTTAAACCCGTAATCAGTAAATGGCTTTGTATTTTTCTGCAAATTCAGTCATTGTATTCTTGGTACAAATATACTTAACCGATCAAAAAGCTAATGTATTGCAGGATAGGATTATTTTGCTAACGCACCGTTGGCGCTTTATAAGCACTTTACCTTGATAACCCTGTCCTTCGAACAGGGTTATTGCTCGCGCACCGTTGGCGCTTTATCCCGTTAACTTAGCGGTTATGGGATTAGAAGGCAATGTCGTTTAGTTAAGCACTTTATGACCCTTAGTGCTTTGGTGTCTTAGTGGCAAAATTTTAATGCCACAAAGGCTCAAAGACACAAAATGGCCACAAAGAACTATTTTGATTTCGATATACCTCTCTTAATTAAACGACATTGGGTTTAGGGGTCAAAGCCATGTCCAGTATTTTTTAGACAATCTTCAACTGGATTGGAGGGTGTGCGACAAAATTCCCGTTTCTTACGATCTAATCCCTGCTACCGTACAATTTTATCCTGTGGCATTGCACAACTACACGATAGGATTCGTACACCCAATTATTTCCTTTATAGTTTTTTATTTATATTTTCAACAAACTTTTCTGCAAATTCTTCAAGTTGTTTCTTTTTGCCATTGTGTGGAAAGAAACGAATCGGCAACCCGTCCTGCACAACGTTTAACTTTAATATTTTCAAGTGGTTTTCAATAAGTGAAACCGCTTCCCCGCTCCATCCAAAAGAGCCAAAAACAGCAGCAGGCTTTGCCCTGTCCCGTATCGGGTTTATTAAAGCAAACATTTTGTAGATGGGCAGCAAGGTGTTCTGGTTGATGGTTGGGGACCCCACTAACAATGCATTTGCCGTTACAATTTTTTCTTCAAGCTCCCCGAGTTGAATGTGTTCAATATCCAGCACATCAACCGTATACTTGCATTTATCCCGGATGTGGTTGCCAATATATTCGGCAATTTCTTTGGTATAGCCATAGGCCGAAACATATGTTATTAATACATGTTTGTTTTCAGGGTCAATTTGCGACATATATACCGATGCCCTTTCAGCCGATCTTTTTACTTTTTCCTGCCAGTTGCTTCTTAGTATGGGGCCATGGCCCGGGCATATCATGTTGATGTTAAGGTCTTTAATCTTTTCAATGGCTTTCAGCATAAATTTACTGAAAGGTTTTAATATCATATCAAAGTAATAGTCAAAAGCGTCATCGTAGTTTCCAACTTTATCATCGAACATTTCTTCATGACAGAAATGGGCGCCAAACGAATCACATGTAAATAAAACACCATCTTCTTCCAGGTAGGTATAAATTGAATCGGGCCAGTGCAGATTGGGCGCACCGATAATATGAAGTTTTTTGTTTCCGAGATTTATAATATCGCCGTGTTTAACCGGTTGTTGTTTAAAAGACCGTCCTGTCATCTCCCCCAGGTAGTTCAATGCCTGGCGGCTTCCTACAACCGTTGCGTTGGGCGCTATATCCAGCAGGTGTTTTAAATTGCCGGAATGGTCAGGTTCAGTGTGGTTGGCTATTATATATTCTATTTCCCCGGGGTTGCACACTTCCTTTATTTTATTCAGATATTCATCTTTAAAGGTTTCTTTGGTGGTTTCAATAACAGCCTTTTTATCAGCATCTATAAAATAGGAATTATATGTTGTACCATATTTGGTTTCCATGACAATATCAAAAGTTACCAACCCGGGATCAAATGCACCAATCCATTTTACAGAATTACTTACATCTAAAATTTTCTTATTCATTTGTTTAAATTTTTACCATCTGATTACGGCAAAAATAAGAAGATTAATATATATGTTGCAAAAGGAATGCCTGAAAAGATAGAACAGACAAGTGAAAAAGGTATTATTTATAAAGCTTCTAATTTGAGGTTGGGGTAAAAACTATGTGGTATTTAAAATTCGGGCTGGATTGGGGGGGTAGGATTTCAATATGCTACAATTATAATAAAAGAAAACCGGTAGAATTTTTTCTAATAAAAAAAGCTGCCCCAGTTCTTCGTATAAGAAGCTTTTCCTAACCTGAATGTAAAACCGGAAAACCTGCAGAAAACCGGGAGGATCGGAAAAATTTGGGACAGCTTTTTCTGTTATTTAAAAATCACTTATTTTTTAGCAGTTTCTTTAGATTCTTTTGAATCAGCTTTTTTAGCGTCTGCTTTTTTTGCACTGCAAGATTTTTGACATGATTCTTTTTTAGCTTCACTTTTTTCTTCACCAGCTTTTGCTGTGAAAGTTGCACCTGCTAAAAATAATCCTGTAGCTAACATTAAAATTGATACTCTTTTTTTCATTTTTCTAAATTTTTATTGTTCTACATTAATAATTTTCTTTACACGAATGTACGGAATCAACTTTAATATAGCTGTTAAACAAATGTTAAACGATTGATAATTAAACTTTTTTTAACAGATATTCACATCTGAAAATACTTTTAATAAACTTTAGAAATCCACGTCCTAAGGGCGTGGTTATGTTTGAGAGGTTATGCCAGTTATTGGATAGAGGAATAATGGAAAGTGAAATAATGGAAGGGGATATATTATATGCATTTCTTGACATTTCATTTCAATATTCCATCATTCCAATTTATGTTTGTGAAGCCCTATGGGCTTTAATTAAAGCCACCTTCTTTGAGGGTGGGTTCTTTACTATGGGCTATTTGTATACTGGTCCGGCTACTTAAATGTTGCAATGGTCGTAAGGTTTCCGTTAACTTTTTCCCCAATATCAACATGTATCTTGCAATCAACAGGTAACAGCAAATCAACACGTGAGCCAAATTTAATAAATCCGAGGTCTTCGCCTTGCACTGCTTTTTCACCGGCTTTTGAATAGGTTACTATACGTCTTGCCACAGCGCCGGCTATTTGTTTTAACAAAAGTCCCCTTTCATGGTCTTTTTCAATAACGATCACGGTGTGCTCGTTCTTTTCAGATGATTTAGGGTGCCAGGCTACCAGGTATTTGCCGGGGTAATACTTTACATATTTTATTTCCCCGCTTACGGGGTATCTGTTTACATGCACATTTAAAGGCGACATAAAAATAGATACTTGAATTCTTTCCGATTTATAATATTCTTTTTCATATACTTTTTTAATTAATACAATTTCCCCATCGGCGGGTGAATATATTGCATTATCATTTTTCTCAACAACTCTTTCCGGGTTTCTGAAAAACCACATTATTAACAAGAAAAATGCAATTGAGCCAAAAATTAAGGCATAATTTAAGACTTTAATCTGCGATAATAAATATACCCCTGCATTAAAAGCTACTAAAAGTAACAAAGCAATAAGTATAATCCTATATCCTTCTTTATGGATCATTTTAAATGATATTGGTTAAATTTAAAAATGCAAAAATGGCTAAAACAGCGAAAAGAAATGAGTCAAT
>JBNLCS010000714.1:0-2251 GCA_050303935.1 Bacteroidales bacterium | reverse complement strand
TAGTTACGGGGCTTGGTTCTTCAACCTTGCTTTCATCCTTCATAGTTTCAGTCACTTCTATATCTTCATTTGTATCGTTCTCATTTTGTATATCAACAACATCTTCAACCACTGCAATCTCTTCTTTTATTTCATCATTTTCGTTTTCAGCCATGGTTTCTATTACTAATTCCCCTACTTCTTGTTCCGTTTCTTCATGTGTTGTTTCTTTTGCTATTAATGGTTTGATCACAACATCGTAAATATCTTCTTTACCATAGCTGTCATCAGCCAGCCTGGATATATAACCTGAGCTTATGTTCTTTGGGTAATAGAATAATTCATCGTCAGTGGTATTTAAAGGGTAACCTATGTTCACGGGTTTACTCCAGGTGCCATTCGTATTTAGTTTGCTATAAAAAATATCGTAGCCCCCCATGCATTTATGACCTTGGGAACTAAAGAATAAATATTTACCATCTGCTGTTATAACCGGACAGTCTTCGTTTAAATCTGAATTTATAACGCTTCCAATATTTTGAGGTTCACCCCAGTCATTGTCTCCTTTTTTTGAGAAATAAATATCCATTTCACCATATCCGTCATTTCTATTACTGGCAAAATAAAGGGTATTGCCATCTGGTGACAGGCAAGCATGGGATTCCCAATATTTTGAATTTATATTTTTACTGATGGGCTGCGCTTGGACCCACTTGCCTTGATTATTTAGTTCGCTTATCCAAATATCGCTGTTAAAAACATCTTCTTTGGATAATAGCAAGTATTTTCCGTTATAAGATAAGCTCCGTACGAAAAGGTCCCCATCTGACATTATTTCAGGCGTTATGTTTCTTGGGGTACCCCACTTTCCATCCTTTTTGGTGGTATAATACACGGCGTCATAAAATGGTAATTCAAACATATATGCCATTGAATTTCCATCACCTGAAATGGCCGCATTATAATTTGATGATCCTGAATTAATTGTTTGGCCGGCATTTTTAAATTCAACTTCAATTGGTTTTTTTTGCATTTCTTTTGCTACACGGCACGCACTTATTTGTTTATCTGCATATGTTCTTTCTTCAATTTTTTTCTCATTCAGTGATGATTTATACTTTTGATATGCTTCAATTGCTTTATCCAATTCATTATTTACACGGTATGCGTTTCCAAGATAAGCATAAACATCCAAAGGTGCCTGATCTTGTTTAAATACGCCTTCTTTATAATTATCACTTGCTTTTTCTGAAGCTTTTTTTAAATAAGAAATTGACTTATCTTTTTGCCCAGGAATGTTCAGATAACAAATCCCAATCCTGTAATTAATATTTGCATTTTCTTTATATCCCCTGTTATAAATTCTTTCATAAAATGGCAAGGCATCCACGTATTCCTCTGCATATAAAAAGAACTCACCATCAAGAAAAGCTTCCTTAAAAGTTTCTTCTACCGAATTTTGGGAGTAAACAAAATAAGGGATTATAAGAAATGATAACCATAGAAGTTTTATCTTCTTCATAATATAATTAATTAGTCAGTAACACAGGTTTAATATAAATATACAAATATTTCTTTTAAGAATGAAAGCCCGGTTGTTAATTATTTTAACGTATTGCCATTTTCATTCATTTAGTATGAATTATTTTTTGTTTTTATAATTCGCAACAAATCAATTAGTTCCTGATATGTGTTCGGTTTTTAGATACATGATATACCTGAAATTGGTTGGGCAAAAATCTGGCGTGGGGAGTTCAATACTACATTATGTTGATGTTTTTTTTCTCTTTCTCCTGAATATCACGATTAATAAAAGTATTAAGGCCAATGAAGAAACAAGTACAATGATAATTGGCTTGTTCTGGTATTTAATTTTATCAGCAGAAGTTTTATACGCTAAGCCATCTTGACCGAATTGCATTAGAAGGTGTGACAATGTTTTATATAGGTCATATTCAGAAAAATTTTCAAAGGGTAGGGCATTAAATAAATGTTCCAATAAAGTAAGGGGGGTAAAGCCCTGTTCATTAATATTTAAACCTGAAATATATTCACGTAGTGCCGGGGTTGAACTTTTTGTAAGCAACATGTAAAAATCATTAATATTGGCTTTTTTCAATTCAGTGGTTTTCAAAAATGCCGCTAAAACATCCCTTAGGTTGAAAGAAACAGAATCATTTTGAATATGCCTGATTATTTTTTTGATCACACTATCAAGGTTGTTTTCATAATTAGACACAGAATCGATATAATTAATCAGGTTTTTGTTTGC
>JBNLCS010000713.1:0-1814 GCA_050303935.1 Bacteroidales bacterium | reverse complement strand
AAGTTCCGGCCTTGATAAAGGGGTTTATTTTGTTAAAATATTCAATAACAATTCAAATAGTGAAATAACAAAGTTTGTTATTCAATAAATTGTAACTATTAGCGAATTACTATAAGTAATCATAAAGATTTTAAACAGGTTATGTAATAATTACATAGCCTGTTTATATATTAATCCTTTTTTCTTTTTTTAAGATCAAGTACCATATGTATTAAAAATACAAAAAAGCATTGTTTCCAGGCATTTCCGTTCTAAACATTAAAACATATTATTTCAAAATAAAAAGAAACGTTTGGTTGCCCAAGGTTAATTCAATTTTTGATGTGAACATTATGTTTAATTCTCACCAATACATTCAAACATGTATCATATTTACAATAATTTGGAACATATTTGAAACCAAAACTTGCCTATTTACCGTAATTTGCCCCGATTAAAATTTTATATTCATTCACTAATGTTATTTTTTATTCAAAATTCAAAACTTTACTCATTACTAATTATTCAAAACTATTGCTATGAAAAAAAAAGTATTTTCTTTTACAACAGCATTATGTTTAATCTTAATGTGTTTTTTTACAAACACCTTTGCACAAACATCAACCATTGATTTAAACAGTCAGGTGCAAATTATCAGAGGATTTGGCGGAATGAGTTTTCCCCGCTGGATTGGTGATTTAACCGATGCCCAAATTGACAAGGCTTATGGTAACGGTTATGGACAAATTGGACTTACAATAATGCGTATAAGCGTTTCCCCAAATCAAAATGATTGGGCTAGAGAACTCCATGCAGCCCAAAGGGCTAAAAGCCACGGAGCTATTATATTAGCAACCCCCTGGTCCCCCCCCGCAAGTATGAAAACAAATGGCAGTACCGTTGGCGGATCTCTAAGAACAGACCAATATGGGGCATATGCAAATTATCTTAGGGACTTCACCAATTATATGTCGAGTAACGGGGCTTCTCTTTTTGCTATATCCGTTCAAAATGAACCGGATTGGGTACCCGATTATGAATCTTGTGGATGGACTGGTTCTCAAATCCGAACCTTTCTTGACAACAATGCATCAGTAATCCCTACCAGAGTAGTAGCCCCGGAATGTGTACATTATAATTCAAGCTATATAGACCCTGCTGCCGGTTCTTCACAATGCGATATTGTTGGTACACACTTGTATGGAGGAACTATAACTGCCCTTTGGGGAAAAGAATACTGGATGACCGAACATCTTGAAGACAATACAACATGGGCAGGTGCACTACAAACCGGAAAAGAAATCCACGACTGCATGACCGCTGTTATGAGCGCTTACATCTGGTGGTACATACGAAGAAGTTACGGCCCTATTGACGAAAATGGAAATATTACAAAAAGAGGCTATGTTATGAGCCAGTTTGCTAAATTTGTACGTCCCGGATTTTACAGGATAAATGCAACAAGTAGCCCCACTTCCGGAGTTTACGTAACTGCCTATAAAGATGGTAACACATTGGTGGTGGTTGCTATTAATCAAAACTCATCTTCCAGAAACCTGACCTTATCATTTTCAGGAAATACAGTAGGCAATATAACAAAATGGCAAACAACCAGTTCTGCAAATGTTCAGGAAGTTGGTACGTATTCAGGCGGTAGCTCATTAAGCAATACGTTAGCTGCAAGCAGTATATCAACATTCAGGGGAACTATTGGAAGCAGCAGTAGCAGTAGTGGAGGAGGATGTACAGGCGTTACAAGCGTGGCGAACGGAACTTATACAATCAAAGCCAGAAACAGTGGCAAATGTCTTGATGTAGATAATTTTTCAACCGCT
>JBNLCS010000712.1:0-1517 GCA_050303935.1 Bacteroidales bacterium | reverse complement strand
AAGCAAACGAAAATTAGAAGATTATTTTTTAAAACTTGTTGAAGCATAATGTTTTGGAAAAATACGTATAACGAATGTATAAAAATAATTGCCAAACCACGCAGTTATATTGGTATTGGTGCAATTACCCTTATCGTGGGTATTATACTTGTTGCCATGAGGATTGATGGAAGTGATTTTATTTCTTTTATGACCGGGCAGTTTGAACAATCACTCTCTTTTCAGGGAAAGATATTGAACGGAAACCTCATGGCATATATCATTTTACAAATGCTTATTGTGCATGTGCCTTTGCTGGTTGCCCTTGTTACAGGTGACTTGGTTTCAGGGGAAGCGGCCATGGGAACGGTACGTCTGTTGCTTACAAAGCCAATTTCCCGCACACATGTTTTGTTTTCAAAGTACCTTGCAGGTTGTGCGTACACGTTTATTATGTTATTGTGGATGATGTTTCTGGCTTTGGTTGTAGGTAAAATACTTTTCGGTGGTGGAGACCTGATGGTACTGAACAACGATGGCCTGATTATATTCAGGGAACAAGATGTTTTATGGCGCTTTGCATGTGGTTTCAGCCTGGCGTTTTTATCCCTGGTAATGATCGCAACATTATCGTTGGCGCTTTCATGCTTTTCCGATAATTCCATTGGCCCGATAGTTACTACAATGGCAATTATCATATTATTTACAATTATAAGTGCCCTTGACGTTCCCGTGCTTCGCAAAATACAACCATATTTGTTTATTAATCATATGGTGGTTTGGCAGGATTTTTTCAGGGACCCGCTGCCTGTTGGAAAAATAATTAAATCAAGTATGATCTTGGTAATTCATATAATTGGCTTACTAAGCATAGCAGTGTATAAGTTTAACAAGAAAGATATTTTATCATGATTTTCAGGAAAAGCCAATATTCGTTTTTGATTGCTTTATTGTTAGTGATATCGGCACAAGCCCAGAATAATACAAATGAATTATTACAAAAGGTTTACAATAAATTACAAAAAGCAAAAGATTACTCTGTAGAAGCAAATATTAAAGTTGATATTCCGTTTATCAGGATGTTGCCTGTAGATGTGAAAATTTATTACAAACAGCCTGATAAATTCAAAGTAGAATCCAGCAGTATTGCTATTGTTCCCCGCCAAGGGTTTGACCAGGTTACTAAAATGCTGGCTGATGTCAATTCATATACTGCAATTACCCAGGGCATTGAAAAAATAGGTAATGTGGGGGCAAGTATTGTGAATATAATCCCTTTATCAGACACGGGCGACCTGATCTTGGGAAAGCTGTGGGTCGATCCGGTAAACAGTGTTGTTTTAAAATCGCAACTCACTACCAAATCGAGCGGCACCATTTTAACGGGGTACATCTATGGAAAACAAGCCGTATATGGGTTACCTGATGAGATAGTCTTTTCAGTGGACATGAAGAAATTTAAAATGCCCAAAGGAATAAATATGAATATGGAAGATAGCAATGCAGAAAAAAATAATGATAAAAAGGAAAAAAAAGGT
>JBNLCS010000711.1:0-2940 GCA_050303935.1 Bacteroidales bacterium | reverse complement strand
AGTGATTAAATCGTTGGATGTTCCTATTCTTCCCGTTGCGGTATTATATCCATTTATACTGTGGCTATCCAATAAATAATGGTAACAATAAGGCAATAAAATAAAGAAAGAGGTTAATCAGGGATAAAAGGTTGAAATAGTTTTTATGCTTTTTACCAATGTATAACAGAAAAGCGATCATGGCAACACATAAAAACGTATTTATTAACCACCATATAACATTCTTTACAATAAAGTCTGGTTTTGAAGATTCTTGAACTACAAGAAGCTTATTTTTAATTAAAATGGTTTCAAAATGAAAATTTATTGATACTGTTATCAGTATTAAGCTTAATAACAGGGCACTGATATTTATTATTTTGACTATTTTTCCAACATTCCTGGTCTTCATTGTTAATTATGAAGGAATTTAAAATATGGTACTGTCCTACTTTTCCAGTGTTTTTTTGTATAACTTGAATAACCTTTCAGAGATGTTTTTTTCATCAAATGTATTAATTACATAATTGTAACCACCTTCTTTCATCTTTTCCTGTTGAGAAGTGTCTGTAAGTATTTTTTCAATACCATAGGCCATTTGTTCTGCACTTAACGGATCAATATACCATGCTGAGGGGCCTCCGGCTTCCGGCAGCGAAGATGTGTTTGAAGTAATAACCGGTGTTTTATTGATCATGGCTTCAATAACCGGGATTCCAAAACCTTCATATAGTGAAGGGTAAATAAACAATGAAGCCTGCTGGTACAAACATTGCAGTTCATCATTACTGTCCATGTTATCTATCCAGTGCACATATTTTTCAAGGTGTAAATCGTTTATTCGGTCTTGTACACGTTTTTTGTATTTTTTCCCTTTCCCTACTATAACCAAAGGTATTCGTTTACTTTCTGGTAAAATATCATACGATTCGATAATGGTTACCAGGTTTTTCCGTTCAATTACCGAACCAACATATAAAACATATTCCGATGGAAGATTGTAATTCTTAAGTATTGTATTTATTTCTTCCTTGGTCTTCAATTTCCCGAACAAGCGGTTACATGCCTGATAAATTACCTCAATTTTAATCGGGTCGATATTAAAATAGTTTACTATATCCCACTTTGTACTTTCACTAACAGCAACTATATGATCGGCATTATTACAACTGTACCTGAATTTATAATTAAAGATGCTCCTGTCCACGTAGGAAAAAGTTTTTGGATAAACCAAGTAAATCAAGTCATGTATTGTAACAATACTTTTTATTCCTGTTTTATGAATATTATGTGGTATTTCATGGCTTAATCCGTGGTAAAGTTGAATACGGTCTTTTTTTAATTGATTTTTAATAGAAAAAGTCCGCCAATATGATTTTACGCCAGAACTTGGAATGTATGTGGTAAGTTCTTTATTTGATAAAAAACCATCGGTGATCACATTTTTTTTCACCTTTGGCGTATACAATGTGATTGCAAGTTCCGGGTGATATTTCTTCAGGTTTGTAACAAGCGTACGGCTATAATTACCTAAGCCTGTAAAATTGTTATACAGCCGTTTTGCGTCATACCCGATATTCATCTATACTTTTTTTATCAACTTC
The DNA here is from genome assembly GCA_050303935.1 of Bacteroidales bacterium. GTDB lineage: Bacteria > Bacteroidota > Bacteroidia > Bacteroidales > JBNLCS01 > JBNLCS01. Next base: position 1,357 of record JBNLCS010000711.1, on the reverse strand, counting down.
ATACTAATGTGTCGTTTAGCCCGGGAAAAAGGTTGAAGTATAGTGTTTTTCTTTCCACACTGCATAGTGACACCTTACAATTTTTGTTAAAAATAGTTGCTATTTCTGCAATTGCAAAATTATATTATAATGACTTGTAGATTCGTTTTGTAATAAATTGTTTTTTACCATTTATTACTTTAATAATATACATACCTGATTTGAGGTTCATGCTGGCAGTTTCAATGGTCACATGGTCTTCAAAAACCTGTTGCTTAAATAGTTGGAGCCCTTGTATGTTGTATATCTCCACATATCGGTTACTTGTTGATACGTTTTCATCAAAATCAATATGCAGATAATGATTAAATGGATTTGGGTATAAATTTACCCGGGTCAAAGTTATATCTTCCAAAGAAACAAGCACGTCATCCCGAAAAGGTGACCCGTGAATTTGTAATGAAGGTCGCCAGTATGCCGGGTTTGATGGATCACCAGGCGGATTAATATCGCGGCTTACAATAGAATTTCCACTACCATCGGCCTGTTCGGGCCAGGGGTTGGAGTCATCGTATACCAGTTCAATTATACTATTCTTTTGGGCATCAAGTAAAACAATTTTTTCACCTGAATTATTTAACTGTCCGCTAAAATTCCCGGAAGCATTTTTGAAATACCTTTTGTAGAAGTATTCCGGTTTGGATGCCACCACGTAAAAATTGTTTGGTTGCAATAGTGTATTGTCAGGGAATTCGTAATAAATAGCGGAATCCAGCGACAGCCCACTAAGGTTTATAGCTTTGCTGCCGGTGTTTTTAAATTCAATAAATTCCAGGTTTTTATCATCCAGGGTGTCGTTGCTGAGTATCATATCTGCCGGGTGATAATGTATCTCGGTTATTTTGAGGTTTGAATAATCTTCATTGGTTGCAAAGAAGTTGATTTTTATAGCGGCACTCCAACTGTTCAGATATTTCACCCTGGACCATAATGTGGAACTGCCCGACATAGTGATTGATCCCCCGCTGTTTATTTTATTTGCAGAAGGATTTATGCCACCATTTAGTTCCCTGGGGTCAGTTCCATCTGTTGTGTAATATATAGTACCTTTACCAGTTAGGTTTAACTGCAATGTGATGTTTCCGGTAAGTTCAAAATTTTTTACGGAGAACAACGTATCAGCAACCCTTATCTCAGGTGGGTTTATGTCCGTATAAAGAGATGCTTTCTTTAATTGGTCAATCACAATATTGGTTCGTTGGGGAACGTAATCATTCAGAAGAACATTAATTTCCGGCAACCAATGGTCAAATTTCGTCCTAACCGGATGGCTTTTTGTATCTCCCCATCTGGCTGATTCCGCAATAATAGCCAGGTC
>JBNLCS010000710.1:0-10903 GCA_050303935.1 Bacteroidales bacterium | reverse complement strand
GGCAGAGGTCAAACGGCTGATATGGGGCCATTAATTCTAAGATCGAAAAACACGAAAAGAAAAATTGCAAAGCAATTTTAATTTCACCGAAGATATGCCTTTTTTCGTGTCTTTCGTAGTTAATAAAATAATTATTATAACCAAACCAGGAGACCCACTTTTTAGTAATTGAGACAAAAGGGAATTTTGTCATTCACTTTGTTATTCCGTAATGATATCCACTTCTGCATATCCTATATTGCTGTTATTCTCGGCATTAGCTGTTGCCCTAAATTTAACAAAGCGGATATTTTCAGGTTCAAATTCTTTGATTTGCCACAGAGGGTTGTTCCTGATATTTGAGAATTCACCTTCATCTACCAGCTTCCATCTTTTATTGTCATTTGATACATAAAACTGGTAGTGGGTAATTATACCTGGCCCCCATAAAGTTTGGTCAGGATAATATTTGAACCCAACAATGTTCTGTTCCTTTCCTAAATCAATAACCAAGTCAATGGGCATTTTTTTCTCCCTTTTTTGATGCCATGCAGTGTATGGGCTCCCATCTATGATTGCATATGCGTTATTATCGTCTACACCTAAAATTTTCCAATCCTTCCGTGGCAAATCAAATTGTTCATAACTAACAGGGCTGCTTTTCTCCCTGGCAGGATCGTAGGAGATTGCTTTAACCTCCAATTTTCCTTCTGTGGCAAACGGGCCTGTATACTTCTCAGAGTCGGGAGATGGTTCGCTGCCATCCATGGTATAATACACTTCTGACTCTGAATCAACCGGGGTTATAATAATTTCACCTGCCTGGTTTCTGATCATGCTTGGGGGTTCAAGGAGCTGTGGTGCATTATAAATTCCTATATTGGAAATTACAGGGCAACATTTCGCATCTGTTATAGTAAATCGTAATTTTGCAGCTTCAACGGTTGGGAAACGAAGGATACGTTTATAACCGATGGTTGTTGCTTTGGCTAGTTCTGTCCATTCTTTTTCTACCAGGGCTTCAATGGTGAATGATTTTACCCGTTGGCCCAATCGGATGTATTCCTGTGCAAGAAAACGGTTGAACTTCGTTGGTTTGCCAAAATCTATGATTAATGAGGCTTTTGTTACAGTGTCATCTACTGCCCAGTAAGTATCTTTATCGTTGTCAATGGCTTTGTTTGCCACATATTTCCTGGAATTACCCCTGACAGCCGTGGCCTCTGCTTTCGCATTATCTGTTAGATCAACTGCAAATTCATCTTTTACTGCTTTTGCCAAACCATAAGCCGCTTCAATATCATTTTCATGAATCAGGCCATTGGGCATTATCGGGAAGTTAAGCAAAAAAGTCCCATTTCGGCCAATGGAATTATAATATGTATCCATTAAGTGGGGAACAGGCTTAACTTTAGCATCTTCGCCCGGATGATAGAACCATTCAGGCCGTATTGAGGTATTTACTTCGCCTGGCACCCAGGAGTCGCCATTTTCAAAGCCGTGATGTAACATATCCCAGGTTACTTCACCTTCACCATTGAGTAAGCTCCAGTTTGTTTCACCAACAAAGCCGGCTTCTGTACCAACCCATCTCAGGTCTGCCCTGTCGCCACCATCATTCCATATTACTATATTTGGTTGTAGCTCGCGAATCATTTTATACGTGGGTAACCAATCGTAATAGGTTGTAGGGTCTATTTTACGATACTCATTTGCTCCCCCATAGTAACCGTTTCCTCCATTCGCCCCATCGAACCATATTTCAAATATTTCCCCATAATTGGTAAGTACCTCTTTCATCTGGTTCCTGAAACATGTAATATATTCAGGCTTGCCATAATCAGGATGGTTCCTGTCCCATGGCGACACATAAATTCCCAGTTTAAGGCCAAATTCTTTACATGCATTGGCCAATTCCTGAACCACATCCCCTTTTCCATCTTTCCAGGGGGCATTTTTTACTGAATATTCAGTAGTTTCTGTTGGCCATAGGCAAAAACCACTGTGGTGTTTGGCTGTAATAATAATTCCTTTCATGCCAATATCTTTACATACACGTGCCCACTGGCGACAATCCAGTTCAGTAGGGTTAAACAGGTTTATATCTTCATTTCCATAGCCCCATGATTGGTCTGTATAGGTGTTCAAAGAAAAATGAATAAATGCATAAAATTCCATTTCCTGCCATTTCAACTGATTTTCGGATGGTACCGGGCCGCAGGGTGCCGGGGTATCTGTTTTGGTGCAGGTTGTGCTGATTAAGCAAATAGAAAGGACTACTCCAATTATAAAATATTTTTTCATAAAATTGGGTTTTTAATTGTAATAATAAATACAATTTTTGTTTCTTCCTAATCTTAAAATTTAATTAAACACCTGGTTTTAAGTATTAGTAACCCAATTTGATTCTTATTGTTTCCAAACCAACACACCGGCAGGTTTCATTACCTTGTCCCCCACAATTATATTTGCTGTTTCAGGAATGTTCATGGTATAAACATTGGAAGAATAATTTACCGCGATATAAAAACCATCACGCCAATAAACGTAAATTCCCTGCGGATAATCTTCGGTTGTGGCACCTGTAGATTCATAAATATCCCGTAATATGTCTTTTTCAAGTTTTGAATCATCTGTATCTACGCCTATATATGTTACAGAACCTTTGCCAACGATATTTTGTACTACGGCCACATTACCTTTATAAAACTGGTTTTCGTATAACGCAAGAACTTTTGTTCCTTTACCGGGCACGAGTAAATCGCCCCAATTGTTCCAACTGTAACGGGTCCCGTTCATCAACACTTCCCCCTTTTTATAGTCTGAAATCATATCAGTTGCTTCTAACCGAGCGCCAATCAGTCCTGATAATGGAGCAGCCCAATCGCCTTCCCATATGTGCCCGTCACGGTTTTTTGTTGCCGTGCGGCATGTCAATATCAGGTGCCCGCCCCCGGTTACATAATCTGTCCATTTTTTTACCAGGGCTGAATCCACCAAATCATATGCAGGGGCAATTAAAAATTTGTATTTCGAAAAATCGGTATTTTCTGAAATCACCTCAGTAGGTACCCCTAAAGATTTTGTGATTTTCAGGAACTTAATTGGATAATTCCATGCATCCCACTGATAGGTTAATTTTTGCCGGTCAATTGTCCAGTAGTTTTCAAGGTTCCAAAGTATCGCAGTTGATCTATTGGCAAGCTTTGCTGGCATTTTTTGATCAGGTTTGTAGTGTTCACGGAGTTCTTTTATCTCTTGTATAAACTGCATATATTCTTCCCCTCCCCGGGAAGGGGTTACCCCATCAGGTTTTATGGTACCCGAGTGGTACTGTTCAGAACTATAGTTAATTTGGCGAAACCTGTATGAACATGCTATTTTTCCACCCGCTGCAAACGTGTGATACAACCACATGCGAACAGTTCCGGGGAGGAGCAATGGATTATACCGCCCCCAGTTAACCGGACCCGGTTGCATTTCCATTACACCTGTATACCCTCCTGCCGATTTATAGTATTCGGAGGCAAAAAGGATCACCTTGCTATCGCCCAAGCGGAAACCAAGGTCTCCATTGTTATCGCTCCCCCCGTTAGGGTACGTTGTATAAGTGGCAAAATCCAGTTTTTCCGTGCGCCTTGGGTCGGAACCAGTGCATTTGGCAGTATAATTGGTTGTGATAAATTGATCGGATGAAATAAACTTTCTTAATATTACGGCCTGAAAATCCAGGAATTCGGCCTGCGTATCGGCCAGGTATCTTTTATGGTCCAGCAAAGCATGCGGATTATTTCCCCACCACCCTACCAGGTTGGTGTTTGGGATAACAACTTCACTAAAACTGTTAAACCACTGGCTCCAGAAGGCTGTCCCCCATACCGCGTTTAGTGTTTCAACAGTCGTATACTTGTTTTTCAGCCATTTTCTGAAAGCTTCTTGCGATGACGGGCTGTAATCATCAATGGCCGGAGGCTCATTATCAATTTGCCATCCGATAACATGTTTGTTTTGCCCGTAATGTTTGGCCAGCTCTGTCACAATTTTATTTACAAACTCCCGGTACTTAGGGTTTGACAAAGAATTTAAGCCACGTGTGCCATTTTCGCCACGGATATAATGCCCGTCCATCCTGAAAGTTTCGGGGTAATTTACACGCATCCAAGTTGGGGTAGTTGCAGAAGGGGTACACATAATTACTTTCAGGTTGTTTTTAACACAAAGGGCTACAACTTTATCAAGCCAGGCAAAGTCATATTTCCCTTCCGTGGGTTCCATTTTAAACCAGGCAAATTCTGCGAGATGGACAAACTCGTACCCCATATTAGCAATTTTTTTAATATCCCGTTCCCACTGGTTTTCATTCCAGTGTTCAGGATAATAATAGATTCCGGTAGTTATCAGGTCTTTTTCCGGAAAAAACCGGTTTATTTCCTTAGAATGTACTGACAATGAAGGTATAACAATTGTTAGCAATATGATTAGGTACTGTCTCATGATCCTCATGTTAGGAATTTATATTTGTAATATATATGATTGATATTTTTCTTTCTAATTTAAACTTTATTTACTTCTATATCGTGGAACATCCATTTTTTATTGATTTTTCGAGCTCGTAAACTGGGTTCATGTCCGTGTTGTAAAGATCAGTGCATGAGCGTTTCATTTGTGAATCATCTGTAAGACATAGATCTTACGTAAGGTTATTGAAATTAACAAGTGGCAAATGTTTTTTGAAAGTAAGGCCGTCAAAAAAAGTACATAATTGAAAAGAAAATTCTAAATCCCCATAAACTTGAGCATAACCCAATGGTTTGCTTATTGTTAAATGGTTGGCCCGGTTTTCACCAGTTGGTTGACCGGGATCAAAAATGACTTTTTTGACAGCCTCGAAACAAAAACGACTGTTTAACTAATTTTCATGTTTAAAAACTGCACATGTAAAATCTATGATTCCTATTTAATTACAGTTTTAATAATTTCTGTCCCAATTTTATGTTGGATGTTCAGAAAATAAATCCCTTTACCCAATGAGCCCACATCAATTCTTTCTTTGTCATTTATTAATCCGGAAAGCGATACTTTACCTGTAATATCAATTAATTGATATGGTACCGGCCCATTGTTTTTCGTTTCAACTGTAATATACCCATTAGCCGGGTTAGGATAAACCCTGGTTACTGCCATTGATGTACTTTCAACGTTGCTGGCTACAGAACTTACTTCAAGTTCAAAATTATCAAAATTAACCCAAGTTCCATCTGTACCTTCAGTTACAATATCAAAACCAATCAGTAAGTTCTTACCTTCTGTTGTTTCAGGTAATTCGGTTTCAAATTCATATAAAACATAACCGTTTTCATCTGCTTCGGTTTTATCCCATTCCTGGGTCAATGAATCAACCAATTCAAATCCTGTGGGATCATCACCTTCATAAGTAGCAAACATAGTCGCAATAGTCATACCTGTCACATCTTGCGGCCAGCTTTCCTGCACATAGAAAGACAGGCTAAGGCCACGCATCCCGGTTTCTACAGTCCCCGCCTTGTTCCATATTGAACCGCCATCATTATTATATGCAAACCCAACATATCTGCCATCAGGTATTTCACCTTCTACTTTTACGCTTTCTCGTCCACAATCGGTTGCATTAGCATCAGCCCACCAACCTGTTAAATTGTCATCCATCTTTGTTGGACCACCCCCTCCGGAACCATCGGCTGAGTATTTCACCTCATCATCGGGGTCTTCAAAACTTCCGTTTTGGATTTCAAGTTGCGAAAACAACATGCTATTCAGCGCTAAACTAAATAGGATCGTAAAAAAGTAATTTTTTCTCATTTTAGTAAGATTTAATTGTTGTTAATAAAATTTAATTGTAAATGATAACATATTCCGAATTTGAATTTTCAGGAAATGAAATACTATTTTTTTGCTTGGATTCGAAAGTTGTTATCATTTTGAAAGGTGTTTTAATGAATCTGATAAATAAAATATTTGCGTGACAATTTAAAATTGGGACCTTCCATAAAAGAAGGCCCCAAAAAAACTAATCTAAATATTACATAAAAAACCTATTTTTTTATAAAGACTGATCGATATGCCCTATCCGGTTTAGTAGAATGTAATATGTATGAACCAGGCTTTAAATTCCGGACATTGATCCCATGGTTTTTATCATAAGCCTCTGTTATTAGGATTAATTGACCTAAACTGTTAAATATTTCAACAACCGATCCATTTTCAATATTATCGATAAACAAATTATCCGTTACCGGATTTGGGTAAATATTGATTCCGGTTACATTAAGGGTCATTATACTTACTGTTTGATTGGATATTGTTAAATCCAGAGAATCACGCATTTCGCTTGCATCAGTTGCAGCAGCTATTATGGTTACTGCTCCGTCAGCTAAAGCAGTAACTAACCCTGTTTGGGAAACTGATGCTATGTTTTCATCACTTGATTCCCAGTTTACTGATTTATCTGTTGCATCGGCAGGTGTAACATTTGCAGATAATTGCAAAGTTCCTGCTTTTACACTAATTTCGGTTGCATTGCCTTCGGCGGTCAATTCAATTCCTGATACCAAAACAATTTGCCCTGAAATTGCAATTTCTTTTTGTGCTGTAATAGTGTTATTCGCTTTGGATTCAGCTATTACAGTTACCGTACCATTTGCCTTAGCCGTTAGCAACCCGTTTTCACTAATTGATGCCAGAGCTTCATCATCTGCTGCTACGCTCCAATTTACTGTAGCATCTACGGCATCATGCGGAGTTCCTGTGACAATCATTTGCAGTGTACCCTTGTCAGTAGTAATTTCAGTCGCGTTTCCTTCGCCTGTCACTGTTAAACTTAATAATTCGACAATCTGGTTACTTATTGTGATATCAATTGTATCAGAAACAGTTTCATCTGCATTTGAAACGGCGATTACTGTAACTACCCCATTCCGTAGTGCAGTTAACAAGCCATCATTACTAATTGTAGCTGTATCTGAATCGCCTTCCAAAATTGACCATGTTACGGATTTATTAGCATAATCAGGTATAACATTTATTAACATTTGTAAAGTTCCGTCATTCACATCAATTATTGATATACTATCGGTTCCTACAATAGATATTGATGACGGTTCTGCTATTTGGTTCGTAAGCACTACCTCCTGTGTATCAATTACAGTTCCGTAAATATCCATTGCTCTGGCAATAACAGAAACTGTTCCATTTTTAATAGCTGTTAACACTCCTGTTTCGCTCAAAGTTGCTTTTCCTGAAACCTCATACAGTGACCACAGTACATTCTGATTGGCTGCTTCTGGTAGTACCGTTGCCACCATTTGTTTTGAAGCTCCTTCAACATTAATGGCATTGGTGCTATCCTGTGTTTCCACATCAATTGATGTTACAAGGGCAGGATTAGCATTTACTGTTAAATTATCGATCATATAATTACCGTCAGTATTATTTGTTATTCGTACCATTAAGGTATCGCCTATAACACCTGTTAATGGATATGATAATCCTATTGCCCATGTATCGCCGGATGAAGGCAACGTGCTTGATGTAGTTACCGTGTTCCAACTTGTGCCATTCAAGCTGTATTCAACAGTTGGTGACGAAGTAAAACTTGATGGTGCAGTTTTCCAATTTAAATCATAGGATATATCAATATTTTGAAATCCACTAATTGCTATATTTTTAATTGTTAAACTACTGTAATAAGGTTTTGAAGAAGAAGGATAGAAGTATGCCATTGTTTGTCCGCTCCATCCGTCCATGGCCATACTTAGAGAATCGTCTAAATTATAATGTTTTTCAGGAGCAGATAAGGCTGACCCTCCCCATTGTGCGACCCTAAAATATGCTATTGTACTATCTTTTGGAGTGCCACCTCCAGGACCCCACCAACCATTATCAGAAAATGTCTCATTAAATATAGCCAAGGTATCACTCGATGATATGGTTAGAGAAGGCCCTGTAAACCGGATATCATCAAAATAATATATTCCCGATGGATTGCCAAGATCAACCGCAATTCTCATTTCTTTAATAAATGAAATAGGAGAGTTTTGAGCAATATCGGAAAAATCAAATACCGCATCTGTCCATTCGGTTAAAGCCGTACCCGGTAATTGAAAATTAACTGATTTCTCATAGTCATTAATGTCTTTAAGAATGACACTGACCCATCTTGATGTTGCGGTATCAGAAAGAATTTTTATTTTCACAAAAGGATATACACCCAAACTAATAGGTTCGTCAAAGTTATTTACAATTATACCGTCCCACCATTGTTGCGCGTAATTGCATGAAGCAACCTTAGGGCTGCCATTTGTTCCATCTATAAGAGGATTGTCTACACTCTTATTAAGATGACCTGCAACCAACTCACTTGTCCTGTCCGGATAAATACTTTCTACCTCGTAATCGGCAAGTACAATATCTGTCTGTGCTTTCATATTTAGCACCGCAAATACTAAAATAAATGTAAAAAATTGAATTTTTGTCATAGTGATTAATTTTTAGTTAGTAATTGTAGCGTATTGATTTAAATGTTTTTTCATTTTTAAAAACACAATAATCCCCCGTTCTCCCGAATAAGGACCTTTTTAATTCTGTTCTTTTCGGTCGTTAAAAAATCAACTTTGTCAATCGAACAAATCAGATCTTCTTTATCGAAAACATAATGTGAACGTGGCTTTTACAAATCCTATTCTTGTATTTTGCGATTAGTCAACGTTGCATTGGTTTTCACATATGTATTTTTGTTTATTAAAACGTTTCCATACTAATGTTTTTTAAGCATTTTAAAATATTGGCAATAACATACGCGTGTGCCTTGATATCAAATTATTTAAAGTAGTGGCCTCTATATCAATTATCAAAGTCAGCAAGCTCATTATTTTTAATTTCATAAACTAATTCGTAATCTGTGTTAATGTGCATTAATTGTTTTCCTTTTTTTAAATTGGTTATTTGAATACAGCAAAACTCTTTACAGAAATATTCTTGTTGTTTTTTACCGATATAAAGTAAAAACCCGTTTGAATGGAAGAGGTGTTAATTTCAACCGGTGAAATACCGTTATAAAAATATTTTGACGAATGAAGTATCTTGCCTCCCTGATCAAATAGTTTTATTTCCAGAGAATTAGCAATTTTTGAATTTAAACGTACATAGAGTTTATCGGTAACAGGGTTTGGAAAAACGCCTATTTCATCCACAATATTTTTGTACTTTTCAATTCCTTCTATTATTACCCCTTCTGACGGGAACAACACGGCAGTTGTTGAAAGTGCCGGAACTGTTATAGTAAATGAATTTGAACTTACGTTTACCCCATTTTCAGACAGGGCATTATTGGTATGCGATTTAAATGATTCTGAAGATGGCAAAGAGGCAAGTTGCAACGTTTTGTATACACCGTCATTAACGGGGAAATCATTAATATTCACGTTGACTTCACGCGAGGAATTAATATCACGGTTCACAATGATTACCGTCATTGAATCGGTTGTTTCATTCACAGTGGTGTAAGCCGAAACTGTATTTTCGAGAGATGAAGTGCTGGAAACACTAAAGTTTTGAGCATAGTGGCTGAAAAGGTGCAGCGTTTCCCACATACCTTTTTCCCAAGTCCAGGGGGTAAACAATTCAACTCCATTGTTTGCAAATGTGCCCAGGTGCGAAGCATAAACTACTGAGACGACACTTGGATCAGTTGAAGCGGGGCTCCATTCGCTGATCCCGCAAGTTATACCATGGTCTTCACCAAAATATTCAATTAACCAATCGTTTATTCGGGTAAAAATGTATTCCTTGTTGATGTTGTCCCAACCTCCATTTATGGTTTTCACCCCATTGGCCCCTGGATAAACGTAACTTTTATCATAATACATCCTGTGTACTTGCAGGGCTTGTGAATTCGAACTTGCATATGGATAATTATGAAGGTCCACAACATCAATTAATCGTATTCCCGTGGAGTCTTCCTCGTCAGCAAGACGTTTAATAAAATATTCAAGCCAGCAATAATATTTTCCGTCGATTACAATAGCTTCATCGCCCCATTTATACCATTGCCATTCGCTTGTTGTAACAGGGCCGCAAATTTTAATTTCAGGAAATTTAGCACGGGCTTTTTTGGCTACCTCAATATAACGGTCCATAAATTCCGATGCAGGCAAAAGGCCATCAGACATTATATCGTCGTGTGTCCCATTCCATATATCGACTTCGTTATCCATACTCCAGTACCGGAATTGATTTTTATCTAACCCAAGACCGCCTTCACCAAACCAATGATCTAAGATTGCCACTGTTGAATCAGCAGGCCATTCCACGGTATAAAGATCAATGTCTCCTTCTACCAGTGCCCCTTCATTTGGATTCTCGGTATTGGGGATGCCGCCTCCTGCTAAATTCTGATGAAGACCTTCCCACCAATTTGCCTGGTTAAACGCCCAGTCGTCAAAATTATATTCTGTGCTTGAAGCCACCCTGCCAAGTAGTTGGAATGCCCACATCACCTGCAAATTAGGATGGTTTATAGAAACATCTATCGATGTTTTGTCCCAGTCGTTTGCATATACGTTGTTATACCAATCTGGGTGGCTCGATAATTTTTTTCTCCAATTGTACTTGGTAGCATTGTTTCCGCCATTGGTACGTGCCATTCTTAACCCTGCATCTTTATAAAATTGAGCAGGTTTATCAAACCAATTATTGGCCCCGTATATATAAGGCGATACGGCACGTTTATCCTGGCTAGCATTAATAGTAATGGTAACATCCTGCGTAAATCCCATTTTACTTGTTCCGATTAAACACACTATTCCTATTAAGCAATAGCCGTTTCTAAAACGTCGTTTCATACCCATCATCTTCTTTTTCTTTTATAATTAATTTTTTATCACATCTT
>JBNLCS010000709.1:0-7186 GCA_050303935.1 Bacteroidales bacterium | reverse complement strand
TGAACTTCACAACAAGGACATGAAGAAAACATGGATGTTTTACGATCAAATAATATAAATGCTAAAATATATTTTTGTATTTTAGTATAAAACAGGTGTTTCATTAAATTTTATTTAAGTGAAAAAAGTATTAGGAATAGGAAATGCACTGGTAGATATATTGGCTCGTATAGAAGATGATAACGTATTAACAGAATTTTCACTGCCAAAGGGGAGTATGCAATTGATTGATCAGTACCTTCGGCTAAAGATCCTTGACCGGATAGAATCAATTCCAAAGGAACAAGCATCAGGAGGTTGTGCTGCTAATACTGTACATGGCTTGGCTAACTTAGGTGTTGAAACCGGTTTTATAGGTAAAGTGGGGACTAGTCAACTTGGTAAGTTTTTCGAGGAAGATCTTAAAAATGTAAATATTACCCCACATTTGTCGTATAGTCACAGTAAAACAGGTACGGCCATTGCTTTAATAAGCCCTGATAGTGAACGTACTTTTGCCACTTATTTGGGTGCTGCGGTTGAATTAAGTCAAAATGAAATAAACGAAGTTTTATTTTCTAAATATGATATTTTCCATATTGAAGGATATTTACTGCAAAATCATGACTTGATACAACATTCGGTCAAACTTGCCAAAGATAATAAGATGAAAGTATCATTGGATCTTGCAAGTTATAACGTAGTAGAAGAAAACCTGGAATTTCTGAAATCGCTTGTACATTTATATGTAGATATTGTTTTTGCCAATGAGGATGAAAGCCTTGCATTTACTGGTTTTAAGGACTCCGAAAAGGCATTGGACGCTATAGCCGGGGAAAGTGAAATAGCTGTAGTAAAACTTGGTAAAAACGGTTCATTGGTAAAACAGAATGGTGTAGTTTACCCAATTAAACCTATACAATCAAATTCAATTGATACTACGGGTGCAGGAGACTTATATGCTGCAGGTTTTCTTTATGGATTAATAAATGAGCTGACCATGGATAAATGTGGTGCTATAGGATCGTTGCTTGCTGGAACGGTAATTGAAAATATAGGTGCAAAAATAGTACCTGAGCAGTGGGAAATGATCAAAAGTAAAATAAAAGAACTAACATAAATAGTTCGTTTATTTTTTTATTATATACACTTGTACGCAATAATGTTAGTATAACAAATCATCATACGGATAGCGTGTGATGTGGATGTCCTTTATTTTTTCATATAGCAGATCTTTCAGGGCATCCATGTTCTGTTTTTCCTTTGCCGAAATGAATATTATAGGTTCTTTAGTTTTGGCAAACCATTGTTTTTTTAATTCCTGAAGTGTATAATTAACCTTAGTTTTAGGGGTCAGGTCATCATCATCTTTTTTAATGTACGTGTACGCATCTATTTTATTAAACAAGAGTATCGTCAATTTATCCCGGGCGTTTATTTCACCTAGGGTTTGGTGCACTACGTTTATATGTTCTTCAAAATTTGGATGTGAAATATCTATAACATGAACAAGGATATCAGCTTCACGCACTTCATCAAGCGTTGATTTAAAAGATTCAACAAGACCATGCGGTAGTTTTCGGATAAAACCAACCGTGTCGCTAAGCAAAAAAGGAAGATTGCCAATAACTACTTTACGTACAGTTGTATCCAGTGTGGCAAAAAGTTTATTTTCGGCAAACACTGATGATTTACTCAACAAGTTCATGATGGTAGATTTACCAACATTTGTATAACCAACTAACGAAATACGTACCATTTTTCCCCGGTTTTTACGTTGGGTAGCCATCTGATTGTCAATTTTTGATAATTGTTTTTTCAGTCGGGCAATCTTGTCGCGAATGATCCTTCTGTCTGTTTCAATTTCTGTTTCTCCTGGCCCACGCAACCCAATGCCCCCTCTTTGTCTTTCGAGGTGTGTCCACATACGGGTTAACCGTGGCAATAGATATTGGTATTGTGCCAGCTCGACTTGTACTTTGGCATGTGCAGTTGTAGCCCTTCCAGCAAAAATATCAAGTATTAGGTTTGTACGGTCCAGTATACGACATGATATTTCACGCTCCAAGTTTCTCAGTTGACTAGGGGAAAGTTCATCATCAAAAATTACAAGATCAATTTTGTGTTCTTTTACATAATGAATAATTTCAGTCAATTTTCCGCTACCTACAAAGGTTTTTGGGTTTGGGGTATCTATTTTCTGTGTAAATGTTTGCATAGGTATGGCCCCCGCTGTTTGTGTTAAAAAAGCGAGTTCATCAAGGTATTCTTCCACTTTCTTCTGGTCTTGTTCCTCGTTAATAATACCAACCAATATTGCTTTTTCAGTTACGGGTGTTGTTTCAATCATGTCATTTTGAAAATTAGCGCGTAAAATTACGAAATAACTTAAAAAAATAATGTTCTTTAATAATTTGAAATGTTAAAACGATATATAGGAATAAAAAAACCCGGGAATCCCCGGGTTTTTTTATTATAAAAAACTTTTTTCTTCTATTGTAATACGAAGTTTACAGGGAAAGTAAAGCGTACGCTTACAGGTTTTCCTCTCTGTTTACCAGGCTCCCATGGTGGTGATGATTTAATTACACGAACAGCCTCAGCATCAAGTGACGGGTCAACACCACGTGCAACTTGAACATCAACAACCTGTCCTTTACTGTTAACAGTAAACTGAACATAAACACGTCCTTCAATACCATTCTCTTGAGCAATGGTTGGATAAGACATATTATTTGCAATATAACTCCTGAACCCTTCTTTTCCTTCTCCATTAAAACTCGGCATATCTTCCACAATAATGAAAACTGTTTCTTCTGTTTCCTCAGGTGTGTAATCAATGTTGCTGAGTTCCAAATCCGGATTATTAAATAATTCGTTTAAGTTGATATTACTTACCTCAACATCATCATCAACTATATTGATGACATCAATTACTTTTGGAGGGGGAGGAGGAGGTGGTGGTGGTGTTTCAGGCTGACGGGTAATAGGCACCATTTCTTGATCTTCTTCCACTACTTCCTGATCATTGTCAGCTTCCATTTTTGGAGGTTTGGATTTCCATTCAAAAGCCAGAAAAATCAAACCTAACACTACAACGAGGCCTATTTCTAAAAATAAACCACGTTTATTTTCTAAATTAGCCTGTTCTGATTTTTTCCGTTCCATATATATTATTTTATGGTTAACTGATTAATAAACTATAAAATTAAAAAATATTTTGTTTCGTATCACAAATAAAGTTTATTTATAGATGATCAACAAAAATTATTCCATAAAAATTCATGGAAATATTTTATTTATATTGATTTTTTATATTTTTGCCATGTTTTGAAAAAAAACATGGGGCTATAGCTCAGTTGGCTAGAGTGCTTGACTGGCAGTCAAGAGGTCAGGGGTTCGACTCCCCTTAGCTCCACGCAGGTGGAAAGGTCGGATTTTTTCCTTCCTTTCCTTCTTTTTTTGTCCCCGCACCATCGACACCACTCCCCTCCAAAGCCTTGTAACGCAACAAAAAACATTTTGTTGGCACTAATTAAGATAAACAGGGAATAATTGATAATGTCATGAAATAAAATTAAAGCTATTACCCGGATTCTTAAATAGAAATCATTTACTGGGCATTGATCATTGTACTGTCAGAATTTACCCTTTATCGTAACATTAAAGTATTTTATAACGTACTTAAGTACAAATATATGAATTATAAGGACTTATACTATTTAGATTAATTTTAAATTAGCATAAAAAAAGTGTTTTACATCACCATTTTGGAGTAATAAAAACATTTTTAGGTAAATTAGATAGAGGAGTTATATAAAATATTCAATATGAAAAAGTTAAATCTGCAGATTCTTATTATTCTCGTGTTGTATTTTTTTATTCAGTTAGATTCAAAATCTCAGCAGGGTACAAAAATTACACAAACAACCTTAGTAGAGGTAAAATTAAATTCGGTATTGCACGTTTCGTGTAATGGTGATAAAAAAGGTGCCATTAACATAATGGTATCAGGGGGTGTCCCTCCATACAGGTATCAGTGGAGTAATGGTGCAACCACGCAGGATATTGCTGGTTTGGCTGCCGGAGTTTATAAAGTGATTGTAACAGATTCTTATGATTGTCCGGATTCATTAACAGTTGAGGTAAAAGAACCGGAAAAGCTAAATGTTCAGATTGATGAAGTGAGAGATATACTCTGTTATGGTTTTAATAACGGAGGCGTTGATGTTACGGTATCAGGTGGTGTGCCTCCATATATATATAGTTGGAGTGATGAATCAACTTCAGAGGATTTACAAAATGCAACTGCTGGTGAGTATGCTTTATTGGTTACAGATGCTAACCATTGTCAAGAAATCGTATCTGCTACCATTAAACAAAATCCTTTAATAATCAGATCAGATGAAAGGGTTCAGAATGTAGAATGCTCCGGAGATTCTACAGGTACCATTGATATCAACGTAACCGGCGGTGTGCCTCCGTATAAATATTTGTGGACTTCTGGTGACCGGGTTGAAGATCTTATAAATTTACCAGCTGGAACATACACTGTGCAAGTTACGGATAGCCGTGGATGTTTTGAATCGTATTCTACGAAAGTATCGGAACCGAATCCAATAGATATAACACTTGATGAAATTCGTCATATAAATTGTGCGGGAGATAATAGTGGTGCTATTAGCGTAAATGTGAAGGGTGGTGTTACACCTTACAGATATCGTTGGAACGATAGTCTTGCATTTACGCAAGACCTTGCAGGTTTGGGATCAGGATTGTACAGACTTGAGGTTCAGGATGCAAGAAATTGTATAAAAACCCTTAGTCAGGAGATCAATGAGCCTGAAAAAATGATTGTTGACATTGATGATGTTAAAGATGTAAATAATTATGGTGGTTCTGATGGTGCAATATATATAAGTGTCCGTGGAGGTGTTACCCCGTACAAATATCAGTGGAGCAACGGGAATACCTCTCAGGATATTGCTAACCTGCCTGCCAATAATTACACATGTAGGATAACCGATGATAATAAATGTGTAAATACGATAAGTATAAATATTGAGCAACCACCTTTATTGCAGGTTGAAATTGCAAAACTTGAGAATATAAAATGTTTTGGAGAGAGTAATGGTTACATAAACGTAAATATAAGGGGAGGAGTACCGCCTTATAAATACGAATGGAGCAATGGAGATACAACAAAAGATATCAATAACCTGGTAGCAGGAACTTATAATCTTACAGTATCTGATGCCCATGGCATGGTAAAAACTTTAAAAGGAACGATTGAACAACCAAGTTTGTTAACTTCAAATATTCAATCAGTAGTTGATAATAATTGTTTTGGTGACAATCAGGGTATTGTTGACATTAACGTTCAGGGAGGTACACCACCATATTCATATAATTGGAGTAATGGCGCAAAAACGCAGGATATTTCTAAATTACAGGCTGGGGAATATTTTGTTGAAATCCGGGATAAGAACCAATGTCTTGATACAATCAGGACTTCTGTTAAACAGTCTCCTTTGTTAAATGTGGAAGCAACGGAGGTAGTAGATATCAGTTGTTTTGGAAATGCTGAAGGAAGTATTAACGTTGAAGTTTCCGGAGGTGTTTCACCATATACATTTATATGGAGCAATGGTTCCAATACCAAAGACCTTTCAAATATTATTGCAGGTCAGTATAGCCTGAAAGTAACTGATACAAAAGGTTGTGATAAAATTATTGATGTAAGTATCCAGGAACCGCCTTTACTTGAATCTTCATTAGCTGAAATTGTTGATGTTAAGTGTAAAGGAGATTCCACAGGTTCCATTAGTTTGAATGTTAAAGGAGGGACTGCACCTTATTCTTTCGTTTGGAGTAATGGTAAACAGACACAAAATAATGAATTTATTGGTGCCGGAAGTTACAGCGTAGAAGTTAAAGACAGCAAAGGTTGTATAAATACTTTAAGTGCAACTGTAACAGAACCATCAACATTAGATGCCTCCATTGATCAAATTACCAATATTGATTGTTTTGGCGATGAAACAGGGGCCATAGATATATCAGTTAGTGGGGGAATCCCGCCATATGTTTATAACTGGAGCAACGGAGCGGCTACTCAGAATTTGATTGGAATTGGTGCCGGAGAATATTCACTTGATGTAAGTGATCAAAACGGTTGTGTGTCAACCGTATCAGCAAATGTTGAACAAAGCACTGAATTAAAAATTGAAATTGCAGAAGTTACGCATGTTTTATGTAATGGTTTTGAAACTGGTGCGGCAACTGTAAATATTTCAGGAGGTGTTGAGCCATATACTTACAAATGGAGTAATGGAATAGAAACAAAAGACCTTGAAAATGTAACTGCTGGCAATTATACATTAAATGTTACAGACGGGAAGTCATGTATAATTACCACAGATATCACAATCGATGAGCCATCTGCATTTGAAGGTGAGATAACCAATATCACACAAATAGGTTGTTATAGTGACTCTAATGGAGTTATTTTAACCTCTTTTAAAGGAGGTATTGAACCCTATAAATATGTTTGGAACACGGGTGCAACTACAAAAGACATTAGAAATTTAAAAGCAGGTGAGTATTCTATCAAAGCAACGGATAATAATGGTTGTGAAACCGTTCTGGAAACAATTATAGAACAACCTTCTAAACTTGAACTTGAATTGGTTTCAACTACCAATAACCCATGTTTTGGTGAAAATAGCGGGACCATTGACGTATCTGTGAAAGGAGGTAGGACACCGTATACGTATGAATGGTCAAATGGGGCCACAACGCAGGATCTAACAGATTTGGCAGCAGGAAGATATTTACTCAACGTAACCGGGGCAACGGGTTGCCGGAAAAACCTTGAAGCCACAATAACCGAACCACAGCCACTTGAACTGGCTGTTGTTTCAACAACCAATGTGGACTGCAATGGTGGGAACAATGGTGCTATTGATGTAACTGTAACAGGAGGTGTTGAACCATATATTTATAGTTGGAGCAATGGGGCCTTAACAGAGGATCTGAACGATATTGTGGCTGGTAGTTATACCATTAAAGTTACCGATGCAAACTTGTGTGTAAATGAAATAAGTGCAAATATCTTGCAGCCGGAACCTTTGGTAGCTACAATTGCAGATGTTAAAAATATACTTTGTTATGGGGACAGTACAGGTGCTATCAGTATTGATGTTAC
>JBNLCS010000708.1:0-5058 GCA_050303935.1 Bacteroidales bacterium | reverse complement strand
GAAATATCATAAAAGAATGTAAAGAGCTTCCTAGCTTTTACTTTTTCGACTATTTCGATGGCTTTTTGCCTGGACAATTCACTACCTTTAGCGTATCGTATCATATAATTTTTATAGTTTTCCCTTACTTCATTGTCGTTTTGAAAAGGAAGCCCAATATTAAATACAATTATATCAGGGGCAAATTTTAAAACATTATATCTTATATGTAAATAATTCCTTAGGTCTTTGTTGACTCCCCCGTACGAACAATTAATAAGATTAATATTATTAAAACCGTCATCAGAAAAAGATTTCTGGAGCATTTCGATGTAATTGTTATTGGAGTTATACCAAATACCTTCAGTAATCGAGTTACCTATAAATGCAACTCTAATTTCACCATTTCTTTTAGCAGATGAAAAATTTTCTCCAATAAAGCCATGATTATTAAGGTTAAACTTTTTATATATACTTGGACGCTTTATGCGCGCTTTCATATTAGGAATATGAGAATATCCTATAACAGAATCAGGTTGATAAATTAAAGGGTATTTTTGTGTTTTCAGTTGTTCATAAAAAACTACTCGAAAAATTATTTCTGAAACAATGATTGCACCAAGAAAAATTAATAGAATTAATTTAATTACTTTCACTATACGCCCCGTTTAAATAATACAAAAAATTATTATAAGTACAGTATTAAAATTCAAACAGATACATAAGGGTATAGTGTCAATTAAAAGTTTATATTTTCTTAACGTTCTGTTTGTTTAAACAAATATATTTAATTTTGAAGTTTAAAAAAAGTTAATAGTAAAATAATTGTAAAACCTAAAACATAAAACCCCCAAATTAATGTATAACAACTCTATGTTTAAAATAGCGCATAACGATAATGTACAAACTAATCTGTTTTCTAAAGGAAAAAATTACACAAAAAACTTTAATAATATGAATTCAGAACTGTCCTAAACATTTTTTCCATCCCACATGCCAATTTTTATTCGCTTTTTAAGCTCGTGAGCTCACATTACGCTAAAGCGTGGTTCGGTTCGCTCATTCCCAAATGAGCAATCACGCCAAAGCGTGACAAAAAAAGGTCACCGATGAAGATAAATCCCTAAATTTCAGTTGAATGACCTAAAAATTATAAACTCGTACTGGATTTTTTGGAATCCAGTACTTAAACAGCATAATTTTTTTAACGGTCATTCACCTGAAATTCTTCACGGAATTTGGCTACGCCGAGCTCCACTGCGTTCCGGTTCTCTTAGGTGGAAATGAACCCCTTTCAAAATATTTAGCCATAATATACTTATAAATTAAACTATACACCGTTTTAATTCCATTTATTTAGGACAGATATGATGAATTATAATAATTTATATAAGAAACTTTTCTTTGTTTAGATTAAATACATAAACCAATAATTATAATAGATTGTTTAATAATTTTTAATACTGATCTTCAGTAAAAATTATAGTTTCATATATGTAAATATCAGCATTTTTCCATCCCTCCCATCCTATTCCGGCTTTATCCTTTGAGCAGTGCCCCAGAAATTCCTCCATGGACCAATTCGTTTGTTTTACTACTTGTGGTAAAAATGTACCTGTTTGGTAACCATTGGTGATATATATGCCATGCTTGCCCAGTTCAATTTCATCAATATTGATAATTTTTTTCATCGGGCTAATCACAGATATTTCTATGGTTATTTTCCCCAATTCATCTTGTTTGACGGGATCAAACCGTGGATCATTAAATGCGGCAGAGTATGCCATTTCCATAACCGATTGATACAACGGTTGGTCAGATCGTAACAAACCTATACACCCCCTCAAATCAGTTTTTTTATGCAACGAAACAAATACCCCTAAAGGTTTTCTGATTTCCTGTTGAGCAATATTCTCTATTCGCTTTATATCAGGCGTATAGTTTTCTTTGTTTATTTTACTTTCTATTTTCTTTCTGGCTATCCCTAATAAAAATTTTTTTGAATAATCGGATAAAATTTGCATTTGAATGATTTTTACTTTTAATAAAAGAAAACCTGGTGACGTGTTACTCCTGATATGGAAACTTTATCTCTTTTGTATGTGGTTTCCCTAAAAGTTTTATGCGTCACTTTTCTGTTCACTTAAAACTAGTCTCTCATTTTGTTTGTTACAAAAATGATTTTAATATACTTCTTTCTAATTTATTGAAATAACCTTTTAAATGCAATTAATATCCACCGCTAAAAAATAAAATATACTATTGCTTAATCATCTTTAAATAAATACTATCCTCTTATTATAGATTCAAATATCTGCACGGTAGCCCTTGATTTATTTAATGTATAAAAATGTATTCCAGGCGCCCCTTGTTGTAAAAGGTTCATGCATTGCTTTATGGTAAAATCAAGCCCAATCTTATACGTTTCCTCTTTATCGTCTTTATTCCTTTCCAGGGATTTTATAAATTGCTCAGGAATTGAAGCCCCTGACATTTTAGTAAACCTTTCAATTTGTGTAAAAGCAGTAAGTGGAATTATTCCCGGAATAATGCGGACATTAATATTATTTTTTCTGCATTTTTCAACAAATTCAAAATATTTATTATTATCGAAAAATAATTGGGTAATTATAAAATCAGCACCCGCGTCTATCTTTCTTTTTAAATTGGCAATATCCGTATCAAGTGATACTGCTTCAGGATGCTTTTCAACATAGCCTGCACCTGCAATACAAAAATCGAAATTTTTTCTGGTGAATTCAATGAGTTCACTTGCATAATTAAACCCATCTTTTAATGCCACAAATTCATTTTGCCCTTTTGGGGGGTCCCCCCTTAATAGCATAAGGTTTTTTATACCGGTATCCTGAAGGAAACGAAGATCTTTATATATTTTATCTTTTGAGGCATTAACACACGTATAGTGTGCAACGCACGTTAATCCAATTTTGTTCTGGACATAATCTACTATTTTAAAAGTCCGCTCTTGTGTAGATCCGCCAGCTCCGTATGTAACAGTGACAAAAGAAGGCGACAGTCTAAGCAACTGGCCAAGGTTTATTCCAAAGTCCATTGCTGATATTTCATCCTTTGGTGGAAAAAATTCAAATGAGAATGTTTTGTTGTACTTCTTAAATATTTCTGTAATCTTCACTCGAATAAAATTTAATTAAACATCTGTTTTATAATAAAATGCCAAAATATATTAAATTCATGCCCATGTTGTGAGGTTCAGTGCATGGATGTTTTCATATTTCCAATAGTCATACGGAACAACACAAGCAAATAATTATTATTGTGATTTTTAATTATTTAGTAATGTTCCTTTTTATTTGGTTAATACTATTTATAATTAAGGTTTGAGGCCAACCACTTTTCTATAACAGGAACTTCAACAGATTTTCTTTTTGCATAATCTTCAACCTGATCTTTGGAAATTTTTCCAACAAGAAAATACTTTGATTCAGGATGTGCAAAAATCAATCCGCTCACCGATGCTGCAGGCACCATTGAAAAACTCTCGGTTAATGAAATACCTGCATTCCCCTGCGCTTTTAATAAATTAAAAAGTGTCTCTTTTTCAGAATGGTCGGGACAAGCAGGGTAACCATGTGCCGGACGGATCCCTTTATATTTTTCCATTATTAGCTCTTCCAGTGATAAGTTCTCGTCAGGATCATATCCCCAGTATTCTTTTCTTATTTTTACATGGATAACCTCAGTAAAAGCCTCAGCTAATCTATCTGCAAGAGATTTTATCATGATGCTGCTGTAATCATCATGGTCTTTTTTAAATTCATCAAGATAATGTTCAATGTTTATCCCCGATGTTACCGCAAACGTACCAATATAATCTATTTTACCACTATTTTTTGGTGCTATAAAATCAGACAAACATAAATTGGCATTCCCATCCCTTTTCACTTGGTTTCTTAAATTAATAAACCTTGTAAGTACTTTCTTTCTTGATTCGTCTTCATATACTTCAATATCGTCGCCCACAGAATTTGCAGGAAAAAAACCAATTACACCTTTTGCCTTCAATATTTTCTCGTTGCATAAACGGTCGAGCATTTTATTGGCATCTTCAAATAATTTCCGGGCCTCCTCCCCTTTCACCGGATCCTTTAATATATCAGGCCACTTACCTTTTAACTGCCATACCAAAAAGAAAAATACCCAGCTGATGTAATTTCTGATTTCATCAAGTGGAAAATCGTTAAAAACTTTAATACCGGTAAATGCAGGTTTAATAATCTCCGTTTTTTCCCAATCCAATTTCAACGCGTTTTTCCTGGCATCCTCAATACTAACATAATCCAGTTTCTTTGTTTCACCAGCATGTTTTTCGCGCATTGCCCCATATTCTTCCCGTATTTGTTTTGCATAATTTTCCTTTTGCTCTTTTGACAACAATGCGCTCACCACGCCAACACTTCTGGATGCATCCTTTACATGAACTACCGGAGAGGTGTAGTTTGGTTCAATTTTAACCGCTGTATGTATTTTTGAAGTTGTTGCCCCACCTATAAGTAAAGGTTTATTAAACCCTTGTTTTTCCATTTCGGTTGCAACGTCTGCCATTTCTTCAAGTGAAGGTGTAATAAGACCGCTCAACCCAATTATATCAACATCTTTTTCTTTTGCTACCTGCAAAATTTTCTCTTTTGGTACCATTACCCCAAGATCAATTACTTCATAGTTATTGCACGCCAGCACTACGCCAACTATATTTTTACCAATATCATGGACATCACCTTTAACTGTTGCAAGCAGAATTTTAGCAATACTTCTTTTTTCTCCATCCTGGTTTTCTTCATTTTCCTTTTCAATAAACGGAAGTAAAATTGCTACTGCTTTTTTCATTACCCTAGCACTTTTCACAACTTGCGGTAAAAACATTTTACCAGCCCCGAACAGATCACCTACAACTCCCATCCCGTCCATCAATGGACCTTCGATAACATGTAAAGCCCTTGGATAATTTTTTCTTGCTTCTTCTACATCATCATCAATAAAATCTGTAATCCCCTTTACCAATGCATAACTAAGCCTTTCTTCCACGGGTTTGCTACGCCA
>JBNLCS010000707.1:0-1588 GCA_050303935.1 Bacteroidales bacterium | reverse complement strand
TTAGGTGGCCGGTTTTTTTACCAACAAAGTTACTGGGGCGGGTTAACTTACCGTACCGGTGGTGGTGGAAGTTATGGAGATATTGTTTTACTTGGAGGTGTAAAAGTAAACAACTTTCTTTTTGGTTACTCATTTGATGTTTCGTTAAGTAGCCTTAGGAGATATTCACTAGGGTCACATGAAATTATGCTGGCCGTTAAAATTGGGGACAATGCACGTAGGTACAGGTGGTTAAACAGGTATTAAAAATCTTTATATAATTGTTGAATTCCCCAAAAGCGTAAGCCATTCCGGAATTAACCAAACAAACTTTTACAACTTTATACTCAAATTACTTACACTGGCAACTTGTTTAAAATCACAATGTTAAATTGTGTTAAAAATACTCTATTTCAATCACTTAATCTAAAATAAAGACAACTTTGGAATATCTTTTGCATTCTTATTAAAAAAATGGAGGATGTATTATGAAAAAGATATTGATCATGCTTACTGTCCTGAATTTTACCGGTGGATTTTCCGCATCTGTGTATGCAAGAAATTCACAGGACACGAATGCTAAAAAACAGGTAAAAAAAGAAAAAATTAAAAAAGAATATGATGAAACAAAAAAGTTAATTGAATCCAAAAACTTTGTTTTGGAAGCAGATTACCTTGCCAATCGTTACGGACAAATAATCCCGGTAACATCGTTACTGAATTTTATAAGTATTGAAGATGACAAGGCAGTGATACAAATTGGTTCACACAACGGAATGGGTAGAAACGGCGTTGGCGGGATTACTACCGAGGGAAACATTTCTGACTGGCAATTAAATGTAAATGATAAAAAGAATAGTTTAATGTTAACCATGACTGTAATGACTACCCTGGGCATATATGACATTAATTATTCTATTAACGCCAACGGATATGCAGATGCAACATTAAGTGGTAATTTTGGTGGCCGTTTAACATACTCAGGTGATGTTGTTTCAATTCAAAATTCTAATGTTTATAAAGGAACAAACAGTTACTAGTAAAAATAAAAGGTTGTATACTAAATTCGTATACAACCATTTATTTTGTATGTACATAATAAGAGTATTTAAATTTTATTTCTGGAATTTAAACCCGGAATTATGCATTAGAACATCTATTCCGGGTTAAATAGACTCTTAAAATAGTATTATTTTTTCAGGGACCACCCCCCTTTCAAACCGAAAATAAACCAACCCAGAAATAATGCTCCGATAGCAAAAATAGTATCACCAATTACCCTGAGCCACCTAACAGTTTCAAGAACTGGTATCTCAAGGAACTCTGCCGAACGTGCATACCAAAGCCCATGTTTAACACTGGCCACAGTTTGAGCAAGGCCAACAGGTAAAACACTTAAAACTACCATTAACAATAATCCGATATTAAGTGACCAAAAAGCAATTTTTATATTTTTTTCTTTCCATCTGGCTTGAAGGTCCATATCACGCAATACAAACAACATCAATCCGATACCTAGCATGCCGTAAACCCCAAACAATGCTGTATGGCCATGCACCGGGGTTGTATTTAACCCTTGCATGTAATATAATGCCAACGGTGGATTGAT
>JBNLCS010000706.1:0-2679 GCA_050303935.1 Bacteroidales bacterium | reverse complement strand
TTTTACTTTTTCAATATCGGTATCCGTTCTGATATCCAATGGGGATAAATTAAGTAATTCCTCTCTGGTATATCCTAAGCCCACATAAGCCTTGTCGTTCACCTCCAGATATTTATCCGGCAAATTATCACCTTTGATACCATGCAGAACTATTGCATCAGAAATATTATCAATCATAAATCTGTACCGTTCGTTTTCTGACTGCAACCTGTTAATATTTTTTTCCAGATCTTCAATCCGGGCTAATAATTCTTTCTCCGAAAGCTTCATTAACACAAGTATTTAGCATTAAATTAATATATTTTTTTTATATAACATCAGAATATTAAAAAACCCCTAATGATTTGAACTTATATATAATTATTCTTTATAACCCACATAATTTATGAATATAATGAGCTGTTCTAACGACATAGAAAATATACACGTGTCAGATTATTGGAACACAAACATTTCCTAAATCGGAACGATTAGAACTATTTATAAACATTGACATAATCAAAATGTTTATGAATAGTTCAGGTTAGGATTACAATTTCTTTATATTTGTACCTGCATAAACATATTCTGATGAAAAACAAAATAGCCGTATTTCCTGGTTCGTTTGACCCCTTCACGAAAGGGCATGAATCAATAGTCAAAAGGGCTATGCCTTTATTCGATAAAATATTTATTGCCATTGGTTACAATACCAACAAAAAAGGGTATTTCTCGCTTGAAGACCGAATAAGTTGGATTAGAAGTGTTTTTGCAGATTTCCCTCAAATAATTGTTGAACAGTACAATGGGTTAACAGTGGATTTTTGTAAACAGGTAAATGCAAAATATATTCTTCGGGGGTTGAGGACATCTTCCGACTTTGAATACGAAAGGGCCATAGCTCAAACAAATAAACAATTGGCACCGGAACTTGAATCTGTTTTCATTTTAACCACACCGGAAATAACACATATTACATCTTCTATAGTTCGCGATATAATACGTCACGGTAATGATGCCAGTGGGTTTCTCCCTAAAGAAATTAATATTGACCTCGATAAATACAAACTATAATATGAAAAGGACTTTTCTTGCTTTCTCCACTTTTATTTGTTTGTTACTTATTACGAATAGCCTGGCTGCTACTGAGGTTAAAATTAGCAGCCATGCCCCGAGCTATGCCGGCGACAAATTAAGTTTTTACATATACGATGACTATTTTGCCTATACACAACGTGAACTTGTTGAGACGACTGTAAACGATTCCGGATATTTTGAAAGTTCATTCAATATTGATTTTACACAAAAGGTTTTTGCTGATTTGGGGATCTTCAAGGTACATTTTTATGCTGAACCAGGCAAAACGTATAATCTGGTTTTACCTGAAAAGGTAGAAAAAAAAATGCAGGACAAGTTAAACCCTTATTTTCAACCTGTAGAAATTCATTTGGGTATAATAGGGGCAAAACAGGATGAATTGAATGTTTTGATAAGGATGTACAATGACTCATATGTCCCTTATTTTAATAAACACGTTGTAAATGTGGCTGTGGAAAAAGATTTTTCGAAACTTGATGAAGAAATTGCCAAATTTACAGAACCCTTTCTTGAATATAAAAATGAATATTTTACGACGTACATAAAATACCGTACCGGATTATTACGGTTTTTAGCACAGCAAAATAAATCGAAACAATCTTCAGATGATTTTTTTATTGATAAAGACATAGAATACTACAACCCGGCATATATGGAACTTTTTAACCAAATATATGATCAATATTTTGCTTTTTTAGGAAGGACGGAAAAAGGCAAACAAATTTTCACGGACATTAATAAATTACAAAGCCTTGAATCGCTTGATAAAACACTTTCAAAAGACAAGGCCTTATCAGATAAAACGATTCGTGAAATGGTCATCCTCAAAAATATTTATGATGAATTTTATTCCAACCGTTTTTCCCGTTCAGCATTGGTAACAATACTTGATTCATTAGTTGCCCAAACAGATAACGATATTCACAAAAAAATTGGAAAGCATATTAAAAACAAAATTACCCGGCTATTAAGCGGATACGCACCTCCCGATTTTGCATTATATGACCAGGACAGCAATCTTGTAGTTTTAAGCGAACTGGAAGGCAATTATGTATATCTTAATTTTTGTGCCAGCCACAGTTATTCCTGTATCCAGGAATATGAAGCACTCAAATATTTATACGAAAAGCACAAAGAACGAATTAAAATAATCACGGTTTCAACCGATGCATCGTTCAATACCATGGCAAAGAGCAGGAAACAGATGAATTGTCCATGGACTTTCGTTTATTACGGCGATCAATCAGACATACTTGAAAAATATGATATCAGGGCCTTCCCTACTTACTTTTTAATTGGAAAAGACGGAAAACTTATAAGATCACCGGCACCATCCCCGGGAGAAAATATTGAAAAAACATTGTTTGAAATAATGCGCGCCAGGGGCGACATTTAAATGCCCCCTTTTATATAGGTATTTACCACATCAACAATGGAAGGGTACGTGTTTTTCAACAACCCGTTTATTTCATCAAAATTTACCCATACAGCTTTCGTTATGTCCTCTTCCTCCTGCGGCACAGGTTGTTTATCACCATCGTACGAAAAGAAATACCAATATGTGCATTTTAAAACAATTTTTCCCTTATGCATATATGAATG